>CAZRGJ010000029.1:0-3563 GCA_964599445.1 uncultured Planctomycetaceae bacterium
ATTTTTTAGATTTTATGAAAAAATTTACCCATGTCATCAATCTCCCCCTCCCCCCCGCAAATTAACATTTCAGAAAAGTTTACTTTTTGAGAAGAATCAGAATGGGGGGGTGCCAGATCGTTTGGGGATCGGAGAAAACGGAAGGATCTGGTGCCGTGGGAAGGGGGGGATCAAATTTTTTAGTCGGGGGCTTTTCAAAAAGGAAGATTTGTGGTATAATACGGTATGTGTTCATAAAAATGAGGAGCGCGAGGCTCTTTCGACCCTTTTCAGTCCAGCAGGGACAAGGAGAAACGTCATGTTTTCAGGTATCGTTGAAGCGATGGGCACGATCGCCCGAATCGAAATGGAAGCGAATGGCCCCGGATGCCGGCTCGTCATTCGTGAAGCAGGGATCGCTGCGGAAACGAAAGTCGCGGACAGCGTCGCCATCAACGGCTGCTGTCTGACCGTCGTGGAGAAGAACGGCGATGAACTGGGCTTTGATGTCGGTCCGGAATCGCTTGCCCGGACGAATCTCGGAGAGAAAAAGGCCGGCGATCTGGTGAATATGGAGCGTGCACTTGCGGTCGGCGACCGGCTCGGCGGGCATATTGTTTCGGGACACATTGACGGTACGGGCGTGCTTCTGGAACGGAAAGACGAGAAGGAGTGGTCCTTCTTCAAGTTCGGCATCTCGCATGAGATCGCGAAACAGATGGTCGAAAAAGGCTCCATTGCCATCGACGGCACAAGCCTGACGGTCTGCGAGGCGGAACCGGATTACTTTACCGTCGCGCTGATCCCCTTTACGCTCGAAGTCACCACGCTCGGACGGATGCAGCCCGGCTGTGTCGTGAATCTTGAGACGGATATTCTGGCGAAGTACGTTCAGCGACTCGTCGAATCGCGTGAGTGGGACGAAGGACAGCGCAGAGACTGAGCGTTTCGAGCGTGTTTTCGGGGACCGTACGTTTAAAATCGTGAAAAAAGAAGGAAATCAACATGAAAATTGGACTCGCAGGGTATCAGGGGTCGGGAAAAAGTTCCCTTTTTCAGTGGCTGACGGGCGTTGAGCCGGATCCGGCCAAGTCTCACGTCGGACAGAGTGCCATGGCGGCGGTTCCGGATGTGCGTCTGGATGAGCTGGCGAAGATCTTCAAGCCGAAGAAACTCACGCATGCACTGATCGAAGTCACCGACACGCCGGGTCTGAGCCGGGATCAGGAAGGAAACGCGCAGAAACTCGCGTCGATCCGTGAGGCGGATTCTCTCGTTCTCGTCGTCGCGGGCTACGGCGGAGCGGATCCGAAGGATGAGTACCAGAAATTTTACGAAGATCTCCTTCTCGCGGATATGGACCTCGTCCAGCGCCGTATCGAAAGGGTGAAGGAATCGCAGAAACGCCCGCTTCCGAAAGAAGAAAAGGAAAAAGTCCAGTTCGAGATGGATACGCTCCAGAAAGTCAACGACGGTCTGGAATCCGGCAACCCGGTCCCGGCGAGTGCGCTGGATGCGGATGAACTGCACGTTCTGGCGTCGTTCCGGCTCTTCACGCACAAATCGTGCATGGTGCTGGTCAATACTGCCGACGATGAACAGGATTACGCGCGGTTTAACGGGATGCTCGGCGAGAAGATCCAGGTGCTTGCCGCTCCGGTCTCGCTGATGCGGGAACTTTCCACCATGTCGGCAGAAGACGGTCAGATGCTCGTCGAGGAAATGGGCCTGAAAACGGTGGACCGCGATGAGATCATCACGACGATGATGGACGTTTCCGGCCAGATGACGTTCTTTACCGCCGGGGAAGACGAAGTCCGGACGTGGCTTATCCGCAAAGGCGCGACGGCACTGGATGCGGCCGGCTCGATCCACACGGACCTTGCGCGCGGCTTCATTCGTGCGGATGTGATCCCGGTCGCGGACCTGATCCGCCTCGGCTCGGAAAGTGCCGTGAAAGCCGCCGGCCTTGCGCACAGCGAGATGAAAGGCTACGTCATCCAGGACGGCGACAGCCTGCACATCAAGTTCAGCGTCTGAGGTTTTTTCAGCCTCTTGAGTCCGTTTGCTTTGGATCCGTCGGTACCCGGTGTATTGGCGGATCTTTTTGTGCCGTGAAAGTCCGAGTGCGTCCAAATTTGAAATTTTTTGGAAAAGCATGAAAAAAACTATTGATAGAACGGAGGTTTTACGTATAATTAAGGATGAGTGTCCGGTCGGATTTCCATTTTGTGTAAAAGGAGCAAAGCATGGCAGTGAAAGCGGATGAAACATTAACGCTGGAAACAGAACAGAGCCGGTGGCTTCTGGACAGGATGCGGTATGCAGATACGCACTGCGAGCCGACTCCGGAGAGGAAACCGGATATGCAGGCAGTTCTGGAAAAAATAGAAGTCCGGCGGCGTAAGCGTCAGAATTAAATTTCGATGAGAGAAAATTTGAACTCTTTTATTTGGAAAGGATGGGTCCTCGAAAAGCTCGAGGATTTTTCCATTTTGGAAGGTTTCGATTGCGGTGACGCTGAGATCAATGACTACTATCGAAATCTGGCCTATGCGCATTATGCTGCCGGAATTACCGAAACATACTGCTTCTATCCGATCGGTGAAGGCTGTTCACAGGAGGACTGTGCCGCATTTGCAGACCTGTGCTGCAGCATTAATCTGAAAGTCTGGCCCGAAGAACGGAAACAGGAAGCGGGGCTGGACGGGTTTGCGTATGCGAGTTTTCCATCAATGAAATTGACGCGCCTCGGTGTCGATAGGGAATTTCACGGTCTTGGGGTTGGGACTCACCTGTTGGATGCCGTCAAAAACTATTTGGTCCAGAATCATCTTTTCGGTTGCCGATTTCTTCAGGTCGATGCGTACAATACAGAAAAAACACTTCGGTTTTACTGTGAAAAAAATCAGTTTCAGCGTGTGCCGCTTTCAAAAAATATTCGGCTGGAAGAACGGCCGACGGTCCCGCTGATGTTTGACCTTGCCCTGCTGAGACGAGTGCCGTCTGACGGTGGAACGGGAATTTTTTGAGTCTCTGAAGGCGGTGGGGCTTTACAGAATGGGGATTTTGTGCTAAACTATGGAAATAGTTTGATTTTCCATTCCCCCCTTTTCCGAGTGAAAGGATAAAAAATGCCAGAACCAGTGAAAATGACGCCGATCATGAAGGAAATTGCCGGCGTGAAGATCGCGGATCTCGTAGGTGAGTTCGGGACTCCGCTTTTCGTGTATGATGAAGCGCGGATCCTCTCCCAGCTTAAGGATCTGGAACAGTTCGACGTCGTCCGCTACGCGCAGAAGGCGTGCAGCAATCTCGCGATCCTTCGGATCCTGCACCGTGCGGGCGCGAAGGTCGACGCCGTCAGCGCGATGGAGATCCTCCGAGCCATCAAAGCCGGTTTCAAACCCCGTCCGGAAACGGAAGATGAGATCCCGGAGATCGTCTACACCGCGGACATTTTCGACCGGGATGCGCTGGAACTGTGCGTGAAGTACGGCATCCACGTCAACTGCGGGTCGATCGACATGATCCACCAGCTCGGAAAAGCGATGAATGAGCGTCCGGAAACGGAATATCCGGTC
>CAZRGJ010000029.1:3573-14990 GCA_964599445.1 uncultured Planctomycetaceae bacterium
TCTGCGGATCAATCCCGGTTTCGGTCACGGTCACAGCCAGAAAACGAATACGGGAGGCCCGCTTTCGAAACACGGTATCTGGTACCAGGATATTCCCACCGCGCTGGCGGTTGCCGGCCGGTATGGTCTGATGATCACGGGACTGCATATCCACATCGGGTCGGGAACCGATTTCGAACACCTCGCGCAGTGCTGCTCCGCGATGAAGGACTTCGCGATGACGGTCGGCAGCTCCGTCCACACGATCAGCACCGGCGGCGGGCTTCCGACTGTCTACCGGGAAGGGGATGAGTACGTCGATATCGCGAAATACTATGAGCTTTGGGACAAAACACGCTGCGAGATCGAGCAGATGAACCAGACGCCCATCACGCTGGAGATCGAGCCGGGACGGTATCTTGCGGCGGAAAGCGGTTTCATGCTCTCGGAAGTCCGCGCGGTGAAGACGCAGGGGGGAACGGATCTTTTCTACCTTCTCGATGCCGGTTTCAATACGCTGGCGCGTCCGATGCTCTACGGATCCTACCATCCAATGGCGATCTGTCCGCTCAACGGCGACCCGGATGAGGAACGCCCGATGGTCAATGCCGTCGTGTGCGGCCCGCTGTGTGAATCGGGAGACGTCTTTACTCAGGAAGAAGGCGGTTTCGTCGTGACGCGCGAAATGCCGAGAGCCTGGACCGGCGATGTGCTCGTCATGGGCGGTGCCGGGGCGTACGGCTTCGTCATGGGGTCGAACTACAATTCGAAACTCTACGCGGCCGAAGTGCTCATCCGCGGCGGGAAACCGTACTGTATCCGCAAGCGGCAGACGTTTGAGCAGCTCGTGGAAAACGAGATCATGCTCGACGACTGAGGTATTTCGCACGTTCGGACCCGCACTTGATTCCGGATCCGCACGTTGACGCACAAAACTCCATCGTTCGGAGGACGATCCGGACGGCGGAGTTTTTTTATTCTGTATTGCGGAATCGTCTTTTTGTTCTCTTGACAGATGGCGGTTTTTTTGCTAAAATCCATCTGTGGAAACGTTCATGGTGAGCGTTTTATTCGTTTTGGTTTTCCCAAACGGTGAAGGAATTTCCGTCATGTCCAATCCGTCCAATCCTCCTCTTCCGCCGGATGCACCGGCTCCCGCACCTCCTCCGCTCCCGGCGGAATCCGTCTCGGAGGCAGATCCGTCTGTTCCGTCCGTCGGCGTTTCCGCGTCGAAAGGGAGAAATCTTGCGGATGTTCTTCAGGAGTTTTCCCAGCAGCAGAAGATGATGAAGGAAGAGCTTCAGAAGATCATCGTGGGTCAGGAAGAGGTCATCGAGCAGCTTTTTGCGGCCATTTTTACGCGCGGACACTGTCTTTTGGAAGGCGTTCCCGGGTTGGCGAAGACCCTGATGGTCAGCACATTGTCGCGGATCCTGGATGTGGATTTCAAGCGTATTCAGTTCACGCCGGACCTGATGCCGTCGGACATCACGGGGACGAACGTTCTGGATGAGGACGAGAACGGACGGCGAAATTTCCGTTTCGTGGAAGGCCCGATCTTCACGAACGTCCTTCTCGCAGACGAGATCAACCGAACTCCGCCGAAGACACAGTCCGCGCTGCTTCAGGCGATGCAGGAGCGGGAAGTGACGGTCGGACAGCATACGTATGCGCTCCCGGACCCGTTTTTCACGATCGCGACGCAGAACCCGATCGAGCAGGAAGGGACCTACCCGCTCCCCGAAGCGCAGCTGGACCGATTCATGTTCAACATTCGGATCGATTACCCTGCGCGTGAAGAGGAAGAGCGCATCCTTTCGCAGACGACGCGCCGGGAGAAAGTCGAAGTTCGGAAGATCCTCTCCGCCAAAGCGATCTCGAACATTCAGAAACTCGTGAATTCCGTGGCGGTGAGCCAGTACATCGTGAAGTACGTAACTTCACTGGTGCGGGCGACCCGGCCGAAAGACGAATCCGCGCCGTCATTCATCCGCGAGCTGGTCGATTGGGGGGCCGGTCCGCGAGCAGGGCAGTTTCTCATTCAGGGCGGGAAGGCGATCGCGGCGATGGACGGACGTTTTTCCGTTTCGATCGACGATATTCGGCGTGTGGCGGTCCCGGTCCTGCGTCACCGTTTGAGCGTGAATTTCCAGGCACAGGCGGAGGGAATGACGAACGACATGATCGTCCAGCGTCTCATCGGCGCGATCCCCGCGCCTCCGATCCCCAAGATGGATAAATAGAGGATCCTTTGCAGGGAATTTCCCTGACGTGAATTTCACGAAAAACACAAAAAAACACGAAAGGATTTTTAAAAATTAGAGATCCTTTCGTGAGATCCGTATCTTTTGGGATCTTTTGTGTTTAGGATCAGATCCTCCGTTCTGGAATGCGCAAAACTCAGTCGAGGCACGCATCCGGGTGACCGTCGCGGATCATCTGGATCTTCTGCGGCGTGTAAATGTCCGTCACGTACGTGATCCCTTTGCTGATGAGCGATTCGACTTCCATTTTGAAGCCGTGCTTGAGCATCTTCGCGATCTCTTCCTGCCATTCTTTTTTGTCAGCGAACCACGGGTAATCCGCGATCTGCTTCGCGCGCTTGCGGTCATTGTCGTTCAGGGTGATCGTGACGCTCGGCGACAGACCGCACAGCTCGTAGTCGTCGGAGCGGATGCCGATGAATTTCGCTTCCGGGACGGCCATGCGTTTAGATTCGAAGGCCAGGTTGATCGATCCCTGCTTGATGACGGAGTAAATATAGTACCCCCACGGGTCATTATCGAGGAGGCAGTAGATCGGAAGACCGAGTTCCCGATTCAGACGGTAGAGCAGACGCCGGACTCCGCGTGACGGCTGCCCTCCGCCGTGGGTCAGGATGCAGTTGTGCTTCTTCCAGAATTTGTCTTCGTTGAATCGCTGCCAGACGGTGTCTTTTTCGACATGGAGAACGAAATCCGCCTTACAGAGTTTCGGGTCCAGCGTAATGACTTCCGGCTCGACGATCGACGGGATGCCGTAGCCGCCGGAACCCATTCGGGAACAGTCGATCCGGTCGCCGCGGTCGATGATGGTGATGTTTCCGACCATGTCGCCGCGTTTCTGTGCGTAAAGATGGAGCTCCTCGCGCAGGGTGGAGAGGATGACCTCCAGATCCTCGATGATCGGGTCACTTTCGGACTGATCGTTGAACGTTTCTTCCTTCACGCCTTTGATCGTGTGCTTCGCCTGGTAGTACATACCACGGATGCTGAGCGTTTTGCCCTGGCTGATGAGCTGGTTTGCGCCTTCTGCGATGAGCAGCGTCTGCATGAAACTGCGGGCCTGCGAGAGGTTGAAGAGCGTGCGTGATGTTGTTTTTTCACCCATCTCGATGATCCGGTCCAGCTCATTGAACCAGACGTTCGACAGGGAGCGCGACGGGATCTGGATGAGCGGATCCTCGCGTTCCTCGGCACTCATGGCGACGCTGCCGGCAAGGAGTTTGATCTTTTCGACCGTGCGGAGGTCTTTTTCAGTAAGTTTTGCCGCTTTCGGCGGTTTGGCGTCCATCATCATCAGCGGTGACGGCTGAGGCTGGGACGAAGTTTTCGATGTGCGTTTTTTGGCCATGAGTCTGTTTGCTCTGTTTTCTGCGGAGTATCTGCGTTCCGCGAAACGTCCGGATCCTGCGAAACACGCACTCTCTCCGGACGTTCGTTCCCGTGGTGTTTTTTGCTGGGGAGCAAAAAGGATCCGGCAGAAAGTTTTCTGGTTAAGGGAAATGGAAAAAAATCAAATCTCGCCGATTATACCATATTTCAGATTTTTTTCAAGAGCCGGGAAATTTTTTCGGAAAAATGGCGTTTTGTGCATCAAAAAACGAAAATGCTCTTGCGATGGACTGGGATTTTTGCTAGAGTAAAGCGTACAGTGTTTTTTGAGAGCACGTTTTTTTGAGAGCACGGAAAAGTTCGTGCGTTTCGGATTTCCGGTTCCAGTCAGGTTGAGGAATTTCCATGGATCCTTCCGCTTCACGTTTTATTTTGGGACGCCGTTCCCTTTGTTTTTTCCTTTTTGCCGTACTTTGCCTCACGTGCGTGACCGGCTGCGGGCAGGCCCTGGGACTTCTGGCGCGCGCCATCCATGGTGATAATGTGGACCCGCCCTGTATGGATATGGAAGGGAAAGTCGCCGTCATCGTGCGTCCGAGAGCTTCGACCACCTACCAGTACGGAGACGTCTCGAATGAACTGGCGCGTGTTCTGAACGTGAAGATCGGCTTGGGACTCAAGAATTTCAAGAAAAAGAAACGCGAGAAGATCTCCCTCATCCCGCATGACCGGATCCAGGAGTACAGTGACGGAATGCACGCGGAGACCGATTTCGTCGAGATCGGAAAAGCCGTCGGTGCGGATCAGATCGTCGCGGTGGACCTGCTTGGGTACAATCACATCGCAGGGACGAATGTCTGGCAGGGACACGCAAACGTGAACGTCCAGCTCATCGACGTGAAGACCGGCGACATCGTCTACCAGCCGGATTCGCTCGCCGAGTATATTTACCCGCGGAATAACGTGGTCTCCGCGACCGATAAAAGTGAGTTCGATTTCCAGCGTGAGTATATTCTACGCCTCGGGAACTACATCAGCAAGCAGTTCGTCCCCTACGATCGGTTTGAAGTTGATTTCTGACCGGAACGAAGCATTCATGAAAAACGGGAACCTCAAAAAATCTGAAGTTCCCGTTTTTTTACGGCTCTGGTCCTGCCGCAGAAAGCAGAAGATGGACCGATGACTGGATCAGGTGTTTTTCTTTGCCTCGGCGATCTCGTAGCTCGTATCGCAGAGTTTCAGCATCGTCTCCAGGTCCAGCTGCTCGGCGCGCGTTTCCGGCTTGATTCCCATTTTGTCGAGAATGAGATCCACGTCCGATTTTTCCAACTGATTTTTGAAACAGGAGATCAGCTCGCTGCGCAGGAACTTTCTGCGATGGAAGAAGATGGCGCGGATGAAATCATGCCAGCGGTGCAGGTCAGTGACTTTGGCGCGTTTCTCCGGCCGGTACTCAAGGTGAACGATGGCAGAGTAGACCTTCGGCGGCGGGAAGAAGACTCCCGGCGGAATGATGCGCACGATGCGGACGTCTGCCTGGCACTGGCACCAGAGGGAAAGCGCACCGTAGTCCTTCGTGTTCGGTTCCGCCATCATGCGCTCGCCGACCTCTTTCTGGATCAGGACCGTCATTGATTTCGGCGGATCTGGAAGCGCGAGCAGGTTCGTCATGATGGGGGTCGCGACACTGTACGGCAAATTCGCTACGAGTTTCAGATCCGCGTCGGGATACTGAGCCCGCAGAGCCTCGATCTGCTCCATGACGACCGGATTCAGGCGGTTTTTGTTCTTGAGAATGTCCTGATTCAGCATCGTGACGTTTTCGCACGAGAAAAGCTCCTCCCCGGCGAGCTGGAAAAGCTGGGGATCCAGTTCCACCGTAATGACGTGACGCGCCAGCGGCGCCATCTGCACCGTCAGTCCTCCCGTACCGGTCCCGACTTCCAGAATGATGTCCGTCGGCTGGATGTCCGCACTGCGCACCACCAGCTTCAGAAGATTCTGGTCCATGAGGAAATTCTGTCCCAGTTTGTGCTTCGGTGAAATTCCCGCTTCCTCGAAACGGCGAAGTAAAAATTTGAGTGTCTGGTCCTGCATAAAATCTCGTTTCCGCTGGTCCGTGACCGTCGGATCTTCCTTTCGTGAAAAAGTTTGCTCTAACTGACGTACTCCATTTTACCATAGAATGACTTTTTTTCAAGGTCCGGTAAACAAAAAAATCAAACTTCAGACGGAAGAGCGAGGAAAATCTTTCGGAATGTTTTGAAGCGACGGGCTGGAATTCTAAAAAGATGGTTTTTCTGATCTCCAAAACAGGACAGAGGGGCGGTGTTCCTGCGCTCATCGGCTGGAAATGGATCCCCAGTTTCCCAATATGCTGGAGCTTGCCGCTATTTTGAACTTTTTTCCCAGGATTTTTGGGAAACCCTTTACTTTTTTGCGGATCCATGCTATACTGAAAGCAGAAATTTGAAATTTTGATGATTTTGCAAAAAAACAGACAAAAAGCCCGCCGGAGGAAAATTTTCATGAAATTCAGATCCTGTTTTGCGTTTTTGCTGAGTTTGTGTCTTGGCTGGATGGTTTCGAGTGCGTTTGGCGAGAGCGTGACGCTGCGGTCGGATGCTGGGACGGAAAGAAACGGGGAAGACGGGGTTCGGGTCGAATTCGATTCGGAGACCGGAGGCATTCAGAAACTTGAATTTCATGGAAAGTCATGGATCCCGGAAGGGGATTCGTTCATGCCGTTCGACATTAGTCAGGGGGTGAAGGAAACGACGGACCAGAAGTGGATCGCGTGGCACAATACGGAATTTCTCGGCCTGGAACAGCCGGATCCGCAGACCGTCATCTTGCGTTACCGAACGGGCGGCTGGACGGCCGCGCTGACCTGGTTCTGGGACTCTGAAAAGAAGATGCTCGGCCGGAAAGTGAAACTCCGGTGGGACGGCGGCGAAGAGATCAAGATCCGTGCATTCTGGTGGCGTTTTCCGACGTTTCTCTGTGAGGACGGTGCGTGTTTCTTCACGCCGGGACAGTTTCCGCCACAGAAGCACCTGATTGCCGAAATGGACGGAAAACGGGACAGCTGGGACCGTCCGGGGATCGTGCAGCTGGCGAAAGACTGCTCGCTGATCTTCATGCATGACCACGCCGATCCGACGATGGACCAGGGCGGGACCGAATTTGACCGGAAAGTACTTCCGGGAGGAGCGCAAACTGCCGCAGATTCTGGAAATTCCAGCCCGAAGACTGGTGGAATGCTCGTCGAGCGGTTTGGTGTGCAGGTCACGCAGGTCTTCAGCATCATGGGGCGGATCCGTCCCGGAGATACGCAGGAACTGGGGACGACGTACCTTGCGTTTCTTGCGGGAGACGGCGAAGCTGCCCTGAACAGCGTGCACGACTGCTTTGAGCGTCTTGGACGGACCGTGCCGAAAGACCGGCCGGAGGTTTTTCAAAATCTGCTCCTTTACTCATTCCACCCCGGAGGCTCGATCGGCAGCAATATGCAGGATCTTGGCGGTTTTTCGGCCTCGATCCCATTTGTGGACCGGATTGCGGAGACAGGGGCCAACTCGGTCTGGATGCTTCCTTTGGAAGACCGCGGGATCTACTGGCCGCGCGATTACTATCGATTCCAGGACGGACTTGGGACCGGCGATGAGTACCGTGCACTGGTGAAGAGAATGCACGAACGCGGATTTTATGTCATGCAGGACTGCGTGCCGCACGGCGGAAGCAATGAATTCGAGCGCGCAAAACAGCATCCGGAATGGCTCGTCTACGATGAGGATGGGTCCACGTTCCACTATTGGTGCTTCGATTTTAACTGGCCGACGTGGCGTGAGTACATGAAAAATGTCGCGAAACACTACATGAAAAACTACGGCGTGGACGGTTACCGGATCGACGCAGTCTCCGGTTCGAAGATCCCGAACTGGAATCCCGAAATTCCGTATGCCCGTGCGAGTTTCGCGAAACTGCAGGCCGGCTTCAACATGCAGCGTGCCATTCGTGAAGGCGTGAAGGAAGAAAGCCCCGTCCGCGGCGGCGTTTTGGCGGAAGTTGGAAACGATTTCTTCGGGAGCGTCAGCGATGCGGTCTATGATTTTGCCGGATGCTATCAGGTCTTTCAATCGCTTCGTCAGGACTCTCCGGAAATTTTTGTCCAAAATATTCGCCGCTGGTTCCATGAGTGCCAGATGGGGAGCATGAAGGGGCTTTTGCGAATGCGTCATTCCGAAAGTCACGATTCGGTCCGGTCCCAGTACTGGTACGGAACGAACGCCGCACGGGCAGTCGTGGCACTCACGGCAATGGCGGATGGGATCCCGCTCATCTACCAGGGGCAGGAGGTCGGAAATATCGAAACATACGCTCGGCTTTTCGCAATTCGGAAAGCACTTCCTGAAATGCAGAACGCCAATTTCGACTACCTCGGAGTTCCCGCTCCGGACGGTGTTTGGGCAGTCGGATACGAAAAGGATGGGGATCGGTCCGTCGGTTTCATTAATTTCAACGACACGCCGATCGAATTTGAGCTTGACGTGGATGCTTTGCCGGGCATGGTGCGTGATGCCGTGAAGAACGTGACGGAAATGCTTCCAGGACGCAGGATCGCCGTGAAAGACGGAAAAGTGCGCGTGACGCTTCCTCCGTACGGCGCGAACGTTTACGCACTGCGTGAGGTCGATTTCGTGCCTCCTTCCGTGAATGCTTCGGAACCTGCGGCTGAGCGTACTGTTTTGCCGAAAAATACGCTGCCGGAAAATACGCTGATGCTTTCCGGAACGGATTGGAAAGCGTACGTCAATGGAACGACCGGACTTTTGAACTCCATGACCCGAAACGGAAAAGAACTGCTCGGTGAGTCCGTTTTTTCGCTGACGTCTAACGTACCGGCCGTCTGCACGTCTGCGGATGAGAAGAAACTCGTCTTCCTGAAAAAGTACGGTTCCGCCGAATGCCGGCTGACGTACCGGGTCGAAAACGATCGGCTTCTTCTTTCTGCGGAGTGGCTGAACGGTCCGGTTCCGCAAGACTGTGCGCTTTATTTTCCGTGCCCGAAGGCGGGGATCTGGAGTGCGTCTACGGCAGAAGGATCTCTGCGCGACCGCCTTTTCTTCCGTACGGAAAAAACCATCGACGTGAATGCTCGGCACAGTATCTACTGGCGGCCTCTGGAACTGGACGTCCTCTACGATTCCTTCTACCAGCCGCTTTGGCGCGATGCGTCCGTAACGGCCGAGTGGTTGGATGCCGCCGTTTCGTTCTGCTTTGACGAAACGCAGGTCCCCGCGCGTGTACGCTGGCTGAATCACTGCAATGGACGCAAGGTCCTCACGGCAGCTATTTCGCTGAATGCTCCGCTAAACGCAGAATTGCTGAATGCCTGGACCATCGCCATCGTGCCGGGAATGCCTGGTTCGGCATTGGCTCCGGTTTCCCGTGCTGCGGACCTGGTTTCCCGTACGTCGGAATCGGGCTTTACGTTACGTCCAACGGCTGGCGGATACTTTTTTGAGAACGCGCACTTTTCGCTGACCATCTCACGTTTCGGTCACGTTCAGAATTTCGTCTCGAAGAAGACGGGACAGACGATCTTTGGAGAGGGAGTCCTCTACACGGACTACGGTTTGGGGCCAATGGGAGAACGGTACCTGAATTCCAATGAGATCGAGACGTGGGCGCGCATCGAAACGCTGAAAAACGGGGACGTTCGGCTTCATTTTGAAGGACGCCTTCGCAAAAAGGACCGTTTTGGCCGGATGCCGCAGCCGGTGAGTTTCGTGACGGAATTTACGCTGGGAAGATCCGATTCCCTTCGGATGCGTTCCCGGATCGATGCGCCGCACGCGAAGGATGCCTCTTCTGCGTTTCTCGCGTGGATGTTCAACAGTCCGACGATCGATGAATTTGATTTCCGGAAAGACGGCCGTTTACTCGTTTCGGAACGACCGCAGGATCTGAATGCGCGAGCCTGGCAGACGAAGAACGGAGACGTCATGCCGGATGAAATGGTCCTGAAAGCAGGCGGTGTACCGCTGGTGACCGTCACGGAATTTGCGCGCGAGCTGCCCGCGAATATTTTCATGGATCGGAAGAACTTTTTCTTCTGCTTCTTTGACGGGAATTTGAATGCACCGGTCTCCGTCTCGCAGGACTGCGAGTGGACGTTTCACGTGCATTGACCTTGGGTAAACCTTAAATCTGAATTGATTTTTCGGTGCGGCAGAAACACGATTCTGCTGCACTTTGATCCAGCCTTTAACTCATGGAGAAAAACATGAATCGACGAAATTTCCTTTCCTCGGCGGCACTCGGCAGTGCGGCGGCTTTGGGGGCTTTGAGTACGTTGGGGTCGATGGGGGCCGCGAGTAATCTTCTGGCGTCCGGATCGGCTTCAAAAACTGCGTCGAGTACGGCATCAGGAACAGTATTCCAGCCTTTGCGTCCCAATCCTAAAGCTCCGGTCACGCAGTTGACGCACGGTCCAAAATACCATTGGGGCGCATACTATGACCAGCTCCATTTTGATCCGACTGACCGTCTCGTGACGGGACTTGAAGTCGATTTCCATCACCGATCCCCGGAACCGACAGATCGGATCCAGGTCGGTCTGATCGATCTGGAGGACAAAAACAGATGGACTCCGATCGGCAGTTCTGTTGCGTGGAACTGGCAGCAGGGCCCAATGTTTCAGTGGATCCCCGGACGGGAAAGTTTTGAAGATGCCGAAGTCGTCTGGAATGACCGCGACGGTGACCGATTCTACGCGCACGTCTACTGCCCGGCGACGGGGAAATATCGTGAACTCCCGCACGCTGTGTACGTTTTGGCTCCGAACGGCGAGTATGCTCTCTTTCCCGATTTTGCGCGTCTGAATGACACTCGGCCCGGCTACGGATACTGCGGCGTCCCGGACAAAAACGCGAATATTGCGGCTCCGGATGATGCGGGGCTCTGGAAAATGGATCTGCGTACCGGCGAAACGAAACTCCTGTTCTCCTTCCGGCAGGTCGCGGATATGGTCCCGGAAGGCGGGTACTCCAAAGGCGCGAAGCACTGGTTCAATCACATTCTGATCGCACCCGACTCCAAACGTTTCCTTTTCCTCCATCGCTGGCGCGGTGAAGATGAGATCAAACCGAACTGGGCGGGTTGGAAGACCCGGCTCATGACGGCAAACGCCGACGGATCGGACATTTACGTCCTGAATCCGTTCAACATGACGTCCCATCTCGTGTGGCGTGACCCGACGCACATCATCGCGTATGCGAATCGTCCGACGCATGGAAACCGATTCTACGTTTTTGAGGACAAAACGCAGAATACGTCGCCGGTCGGTGCCGACATCATGAAGGTGGACGGTCACGTTTCGTATCTGCCGTTCACGGATCAGAAATGGATCCTCAACGATACGTACCCGGATCGCGAACGCTACCAGCACCCATTCCTTTTCCACCTGCCGACCGAAATGAAGATCCCGCTCGGCGATTTCTATCTCGGGAAGGATTTCAAAGGAGAGTGGCGCTGCGATCTCCATCCGCGTGCGAGTCGGGACGGACGCAAGGTGCTCGTTGATTCTGCACACGACGGCGGGCGTCAGATCTACATGATCGACTTGGCGGAATACGATGAACTTCTCCGCGGGAAATAATTCGAAACTGCACGCTGAAAGTGCAAAAGGGAATGAATGTTTCCAGATGCGAAGTTCCTGAAAAACGCGAAAATCTGCGAAATGTTTTTAAAATGAAAGCATTCGAGATTTTCGCGTTTCTTTTTGGAATTTTGTGTTTTCCCGTGTGCTTCTGCGCCTCTTTTCATGTTTTTAGTAGAAGT
>CAZRGJ010000030.1:0-5584 GCA_964599445.1 uncultured Planctomycetaceae bacterium
AAGACCAGTTCCAGGCTGTCCTCGATTCCATGAAGGAAAACGGCGGAGCCACGACGTTTGAGCTGCGCCGTCAGCTCGCCGCGGATGCGTTCAATCACACCGCGAAATATGACCGTGCCATCGCGAACTGGTTCTCCAAGGAAGTCGGCGAAGGCGATTTCCCGCAGACGCTTGGCGTCACTTTCGAACGTTCCGCGACGCTCCGCTACGGCGAAAACCCGCACCAAAAGGCTGCCGTTTATGCCGGTCCGAATGTGGATCAGGTCCCGAATATCATCCGCGCAAAGCAGCTCAACGGGAAAGAACTCTCGTACAATAACCTGATGGACCTCGACGCGGCCCTTGGTATCGTGCTGCGCAGCAAGAATCCGGCCTGCTCGGTCATCAAGCACAATAATCCGTGCGGTGCTGCGGAAGCCGCGACGCTTTCCGAAGCCTGCGAACGCGCCATGGCCGGCGACCCGCTCTCCGCGTTCGGTTCCATCCTTGGAATGAACCGCGTGTGCGATGAAGCGACCGCCAAAGTTCTCTGCGAGCCGGGGCTCTTCGTCGAGGCGATCGTCGCGGAAGATTTTGAGCCGAAAGCTCTGGAACTCCTCACGACCGTTCCGAAATGGCGCAACAATGTGCGTCTCATGGCGGCGGGCGACCTGAGCCGTGCGCAGTCGGAATGGACCTGGCGCTGCATCGAAGGCGGTCTTCTTGTGCAGAATGCCGACATTCAGGACGATCCGGAAGATGAATGGAAGGTCGTGACCGAAAAGCAGCCGACCGCGAAACAGGTCGAAGATCTGCGCTTTGCGTGGAACCTCTGCCGTTTCGTGAAGTCCAACGCCATCGTCCTGTGCAAGGACGGAATGCTCCTCGGAGCAGGTGCGGGCCAGATGAGCCGCGTGGACTCTGTGAAGATCTCGATCGAAAAAGCGGGCGACCGCATCGACGGTGCCGTGCTCGCCAGCGACGCTTTCTTCCCGTTTGCCGACAGCATTGACCTCGCGCACGAAAACGGAATCACGGCCCTCATTCAGCCCGGCGGCTCGAAGCGCGACCAGGAAGTCATCGATGCGTGCAATAAATACGGCATCGCGATGATCTTCACCGGCTATCGCCATTTCCGCCACTAAAAAGTCCATCTGACACGGCGATCTCGACCATTAAAAATACGGAAGAGACACTGCGGATACGATTTTTAGACGCGAAAAGCACAAAAAAACACGAAATGATTTTAAGATCCATTTCGTGTTTTTTTGCGTTTTTTGAGAAATTCATGTCAGGAAACGTTCGTTTCCTTTTCTCTCAATCACCGAACGCACGGAGTTTTTCCACGAGCTGCGAGCATTTTGCGACGAATTCTTCATCGCCTTCCGCTTCTGCGAGTTCCTGCGCTTTCTGGAAATCGGCAAAAGCGTCCTCGTTTTCTCCGAGCTGATAGTACGCTTCTCCGCGGCGAAGGAAAACGTCCGCATTTTCAGCACCGAGCCGTTCTGCCGCATTGAAATCGTCGATCGCTTTTTCGTATTCGAGCATCTCCATCCGCGCGAGTCCGCGAAAACGGTACGCTTCTGCCGTTTTTTCCTGTTTCAGAAGCGCATTGAAGACCTTCATGGCATCGTCGAGCCGTTCCATTTCAACGAGGATCGCCCCTTTGTCGATGAGGTAGTCCGAGTTTTCCGGCTCATACTCCAGCGCGAGCACGATGTCTGCCAGCGCACCATCAAGGTCGCCGAGTCCGCGTTTCGCATTCGCGCGGAAATCGTAAACGAGCAGTTCCGGATCCAGCTCAAGCGCCTTTTCCAGCGCATCAAGTGCCTCCTGGTACGCTCCTTCGTAGAGGAGGACCTGACCGAGCATACTCCACGCGATCATGTTTTCGGGGTCGAGTTCCACGGTGAGACGGAAATCTTTTTTGGAGGCCTCGATATTTCCGAGATGGAAAAGAGCCTGACCTCTGCCGCACAGCGCGTCGGAGCTTTCCGGGTCGAGCGCAAGTGCGTGCTGGAAATCCTGAAGAGCTTCTTCGCATCGGTTCATTTCAAGGAAGGTCTTTCCCCGGTTTTCGATGAGCATTGCGTTTTCGGGATCCAGAATGAGGGCCTGCGTATAGTAGTCGGCCGCCTTTTCGAAGTCGCGGAGGATCTCGTACGTCATGGCGCACATGATCGCCGTGTCGAAATCCGGGGAGAATTCCAGCCGTTTTTCGAAGATCCGGATCGCTTCATCGTAGCGTCCCAGCAGCTGGAGCGCGACGCCGCAGTCGTAGTACGCATCGACAAAATCCGGGTATTTTTCCAAAATCGCGAGCAGTTCGCCGGCAGCTTCTTCCACCATGTCCTGCTGCGCGTGTGTGTGCGCAATAAGGTACTGGACTTCGATATTTTCCGGATCAAGTTCCAGCGTATGTCCCAGAGCCTCAGTTGCCTCGGAGAATTTTTCGAGCGAAAGAGCCGTCCGTCCGAGAAGGTAGCCCGCCTTGAAGGAATCGGGAGACTGCTTCACTGCGGAGGCAAAGATCTCCATCGCCTGAAGCTCCTCGCCAAGTTCCAGTTTCCGGATCCCCTGAAGAAGAAGCGGCGCGATCGGAAGATCCGCCTCGGAGGTGGGAATACTCTGAATCATCTGAAAAAAATCTGCGTCCTGCATGGGTCTTCCTTCCTGCATAAACCCCTTTTGTACCATTTTATCCGATTCGACCGAAGAAACGGCAGGAAAAGCAGCATGAACTCCTGCTGTGCTCTTCTGAATCTTATTCTACCAAAAAACGATTTTTTGTAAACGGGCCGGGGCGGAAATTTTAAGAAATTTACGGAATCATTTTACGGAATCGTGACGGCGTTGCCGTCGGAGCGGTTGGCGAGATTCTGCCAGGTCTCGTCGTCAATACTGTACGAGATACGGTGCGTCGAACCGTCCGCCATCGTCATTCCCAGTGCACCGGCGTGGGCACTTCCGAAGAGGTAGTCGTAGTCTGCACCCTGGCGGTCCTGGAAGGGACGGTAGTCCTTACCGGCACGGCGGAGCGTGTCATTGTCGAACCCCTGCCAAATACATCGGTCATCCCCGCCGCCATAGGAATCAGATGCCGACGAGGGCGTATACCTGTCGGCGCGGAGGTACTTTTCACCGCAAAGGAATGTGTTGCTCGTTCCGTCGCGGATCTCGCCGAACGTCACGGCACTGGCGACGAACGCGACACCGGATTCCGCCGCTTTGTATCCGAGTTTCTGGGGATCGAGCGAAAGTCCTTTACTGTACGAGTTGACGCCTGAATCGTAAAGCCACTGCGTTCCCGTACATCCGCCGTAGTCCCCCTTCACGGCCATCTTGTCGACGTAGGTCGTGCTGTTGACGCCGTCTCCACCGACAGCATAGTAGGGGACTGCCGCGCGGCGTGAGGGACAGTTGAAAAGCGGGAGAGACATTTTGGAGCGCGTCTCGTTCGCATTTTTGATGTTCTGATCTGCGGTCTGATTGCCGTCCTGACCGAGCTGCCAGAGGGAGTTGGCTTCCAGGAACGGCAGGAGACTGTAGTGCCAGGATCCCGGCTGTTTGCGTCCAAAACCGAAATCCGGATCACCGTCGACGGAGTAGAGCCAGCCGCCAGAGGGTAGGGTCTTGACGGTACTTTCGTGGTTCAGCGCGGCAAGCCCCATCTGCTTCAGATGATTGGAGCATTGCATCGTGCGTGCTGCTTCACGTGCCTGCTGAACGGCAGGAAGAAGCAGACCGACGAGCATCCCGATGATCGCGATGACGACGAGTAATTCCACCAGCGTGAATGCCGGGCGGACGGCCGTGCAGGATTTTGCTTTTTTCATTTTGGTTTCCCCTTTAGAATTTGCCCCCAAATTCATTTTCATTTTTAGTCTTAAACTTTATCTTAAACGAGATCTTTGAAAAAGTCAAGGGGCTGAAATGAAAAAATGATGAAAAAAAAGAAGGCCTCAGGAACATAAAAGATCCTGAAGACTTCAAAAAGGTATTTTTCTGCCGGCTCGGTCAGGAAGGTATCCGTCTTTCACGCGGAAGATTTCAGCTGCGGACGGTTTCTACCATGAACTATTTCTGCCGCGGACGGTTTCTGCGGATCTTGCAGTAAAGTTCCGCGTACTTTTCCGCACTCTGACGCCAGGACGTGTCGAGGCTCATTCCCGTGTCCTGAAGCTGGTTCCAGAGTTCCGGACGGTTTCGATAAATGTCGAGCGCATGGTCCACGCCCCACGTGATCCCCTGAAGGTCGGCGTTGCTGAACCGGATCCCCGTCGCGGTCCCGTCGGCTTCTGTTTCCGGCGTGAGGTCCGTGACGGTATCGACCAATCCGCCGGTGGAGTGAACGACCGGGACTGTGCCGTAGCGCATACTGTAGAGCTGCGTCAGACCGCACGGTTCAAAGCGGCTCGGCATGAGGAAAATGTCGCTTCCCGCGATGATGCTGTGCGCCAGCTCGTTGGAGTACCGGATCGAAACGGCGACATTCTGCGTGTGCATGGCGGCGAGTTCGCGCAGGCGGTTTTCGAGGATCGGATCCCCGGAACCGAGAAGGACCCACTGCACATCTTCACCGGCAAACGCCTTCTGGCAGATCAGCTCGACGACGAGATCGAAACCTTTCTGCTCCGTCAGACGTCCCACCATCCCCACGACCGGTACGTCGGCGCGCTGCGGGAGGTTCATCTGGTTTTGGAGAGCCAGTTTTGCCTGAAGTTTGCCTTCTGCACGGGTCTCACGGGAGAAATGATGCTCGACGAACGGGTCCGACTCCGGGTTCCATTCATCCGTGTCGATCCCGTTAGTGATCCCCCACAGGACATCGCGCCGATTCCGCAGAACGCCTTCCAGACCGCATCCGCCGGGGGTGGCGGTGATCTCGCGGACGTAGTTGGGACTGACCGTCGTGATCCCGTCCGAGAAGACGATGCCGGTCTTCAGAAGATTCAGGTGATCGTAGCACTCCATCTGCAGCCAGTTGAAGTATTTCCAGTGCAGGCCGGTCAGCGACATCGCTGCGGCAGGGAAAGCTCCCTGGTAGGCGATATTGTGGATCGTGAAGAGCGTCGAGATCTTTTCGTAGCCGGGGAAATCCCGATAGTAGATCGACTGAAGCGCGGGGATGAGACCGGTCTGCCAGTCGTTCACGTGCAGGATGTCCACCTTGAGATCCAGGAGCCGGACGGCCTCCAGGACTGCATAGGAAAAGAAGACGAACCGCTCGCAGTTGTCGCGGTAGTCCTCATTGTTCGTATTGTACAGACCGTCGCGGTCGAAATAGGAATCATGCTCGACGAGATAGATCGGGACGCCGATTTCCGGAACGGTGCATTTCCGGTAGGTCCCGCGCACTTCCCGGCCGCCGATCCAGACGCGAAGTTCCACTCCGGTCGCCTCGGAAGGATACTTTTTCGTTGAACGGTACGCCGGCATGATGAGCGTCACGTCGTGTCCAAGCTGGGCAAGTGCTTTCGGAAGTGCTCCGCAAACGTCTGCCAGACCACCGGTTTTGGCCAGCGGAGCCGCTTCGCTCGACGCAAACAGGATATTCATGGAAACCTCTCTTTCACCTTTCGTTTGGCTTTCTGGTTTTCGGATT
>CAZRGJ010000030.1:5684-14668 GCA_964599445.1 uncultured Planctomycetaceae bacterium
TTGTGTTTTGTGTTTTGTGTTTTGTGTTTTGTGTTTTGTGTTTTGTGTTTTGTGTTTTGTGTCGGAAACCGCCGGTCCCAGACAGGATGCCGTCGGCCGACTGTTGAGAAAAGTCGTTTCCCTTACATTATATCATGCGTGCGATTTTTTTCCAGCGACGCCGGGCTGTTTCAGACCCAAAAAAGCAAAAAAACACAAAAAAAGGCAAAATTTCCGAAAATCTCAAAAAGAGAATGGAAGGAAGATCTGGCGGCAGGAAAGGATCCTCAGTCCTCGAGTCCCATGTGGCGGTGGAAATGGTCCACGATGCGGATGAATGCTTCCCGGTCTTCCTGCGTGAGGCCTTCCAGAAGATCCAGCGAGACGGTCCGGAGGCCGTTTTTGATCGCCCGGCAGATCTGTCTGCCGAGAGGCGTCAGCTGAAGACAGCAGCTCCGCCGGTCGTGCGGATTCGGTGTACGCAGAATGAGATTTTTGTTCACGAGGATCTCCAGCGTCGTGGAGACCGACTGGATCGAGCAGTTCAGCGACTTCGCGAGATCGTGCGGATGGATCCCCAGTTCCGTTTCTTCCTCTCCCGCGCGGATGAAGAGGATCGTCCGCTCCTGCCGGCAGGTCAGCGAGTTGATGATCTCCACGTTTTCCTGCCCCAGAATTTGCGGCCGGGTCTTTGTGCGGCGATAGTCCATGACCTTAAAGAGTTTCAGAAACGCTTCTTCGGCAGGTTTGAGCAATTTGTTTTTGAGGGGTTCATCGGACATTTTTTCTTGTGCCGGAGATGGTTTCCGGTCTGGAATGGTCAGGAATGGTGGAATGGTCGCGGATAGTAGGGATAGTCAGTGGATCTGTCCTGATTATACCTGATTCCGCAAGAAATACCAGACCAAGATCGGAATTTTTTGGGATTTTTTATTCAAAAAAAGCTCCCGGCCTCTTGACTTTCCGCTCTTCGTGTGCTATCCTGAATAAATAGTATCTATCCTTAACTATCATGGTTGAGGAGTTTTGATTGTTCAGCTGGAGGACGGATGTCTGCCTGAGCGTTTCAGTCTCTTTCTGAAATCTCGGCATCAGTCTGGTTTTCTGTGCCCGAACGGTTCAGTACCCGCCTGATTTTTTTGTTTTTTCCCTCCTTCAGAGTTTCAAAATTCGGATTTTGGTTTCATGTTTGCGCGATTTTTTATTGACCGGCCGATTTTCGCGAGCGTGATCTCGGTCGTTATCGTGATTCTGGGTCTGCTGGCGTACATCCAGCTCCCCATGACTCTTTTCCCCAACGTTTCTCCGCCGACGGTCTACGTGCGTGCGCAGTACCCCGGCGCGTCTCCCGAAACGGTAGCCGACACGGTCGCGGTCCCTCTTGAAGAGCAGATCAACGGCGTTGAAAACATGCTCTACATGACGACGAACTGCACGAACGGTCAGGCCGCGATCGCCGTGACGTTCAAGGTCGGAACGGACCTCGATATGGCGCAGGTCCTCGTGCAGAACCGTGTGTCCATCGCGACGCCGAAACTGCCGGAAGAAGTACGTTCGCTCGGCGTCACGACGAAAAAGCAAAGCCCCACGACGATTTTGAGCATCAGTCTCTACTCCCTGAAAAAAGGGACGGTCCGCGAGGGCGGCGAGCTGGTCAAGTCGATAGATGAACGCGGGCGCGAGTACTGGCACGAAAAGGATTTTGAGGATCCTGAAGATAATGAACCATACTATAAGATGCTCTACCTGAGCAACTATCTGCGGCTCTTCATCCGCGACGTCGTTTCACGAACGGAAGGGGTCGGCGACGCGACGATCAACGGTGAGCGTGAATACGCCATGCGCATCTGGCTCGATCCGGACAAAATGATGGTCCGCCACGTTTCGGCAAAGGACGTCGTGGCGGCGATCCAGAAACAGAACATTCAGGTCGCGGCTGGTCAGCTCGGACAGCAGCCGGTCCCGCAGCCTATGGCGTTCCAGTACATGCTGCAGGCGCAGGGACGTCTGACCAGCGAGGAAGAGTTCGGCCGGATCGTTGTTCGTGTGGATGAAGACGGCTCGACGGTCCGCATGAAGGACATCGCGCGGCTGGAACTGCACTCGAAGATGCTCGACGTCGTGGACTATCTTGAAGGGGACCTTGGCTTTAAGGACGAAGAACACCGTCAGGTTGACGGCACGTTCCGGCGCGAGATCTACCGAAATACGGAAATGTGTACGCTCCAGGTCTCCCAGCTTCCGGGAGCCAACGCGCTGAAGACGGCAAAAGCAGTTCGCGAGCGCATGATCGAGCTTGAGAAATCGTTTCCGCCGGGACTCAAATATACGATCGTGTACGACACGACGCCGTTTATTCAGGAATCCGTCGGAGAAGTGAAGCACGCACTGCGCGACGCGGTCATCCTCGTGGCTCTGGTCGTCGTGCTTTTCCTCCAGTCCTGGCGCGCCGCCATCATTCCGCTTCTGGCTGTCCCGGTCTCGCTCATCGGTACGTTCGCAGTCATGGCCGGAATGGGATTTTCGCTCAACAACCTGTCGCTTTTCGGTCTCGTGCTGGCGATCGGTATCGTGGTGGACGACGCCATCGTCGTGGTGGAGAACGTCGAACGCCACATGGAACACGGTCTCTCCGCGAAGGAGGCTGCCCGAAAGGCGATGGACGAAGTTTCCGGCGCACTCGTGGCCATCGCACTGGTGCTCAGCTGCGTGTTCGTGCCGTGTGCGTTCCTGACCGGCGTGACGGGCGAGTTCTTCAAGCAGTTCGCGCTGACGATCGCCATTTCGACGATCATCTCGGCCTTCAACTCGCTGACCCTTTCTCCCGCACTCTCCGCGCTTCTTCTGAAGCCGAAGGGAAGCAAACGCGACCCGCTCACGTGGCTGATGGACGTCACGATCGGCTGGTTCTTTCGGCTTTTCAACGCTTCATTCGACCTCGCGACGAGCGTTTACGTCCGGTTCGTGCGGATCTTCCTGCGGCTGAGCTTCATCGTGATTTTGATCTACGCGGGACTCCTTTACCTCACGTACGATACATTCCAGAAAACACCGACCGGTTTCGTGACGCCGCAGGACCGCGGATACCTTCGTGCCTTCGTGCAGCTCCCCGACTCCGCGTCGCTTGACCGTACGGTGGACGTCTGCAATCGATTCCAGAAGATCTGCGCCGGCGATCCGTCACTTCCGAAAGAAGATCCCCGAAGTCAGCCGATCCCCGGCATTCGCGCGACGTCGGCAGTCGACGGTGTTTCGTTCCTCGTGTCGGGCATCATTTCGAATATGGGGTCGGTCACCATTCTGCTCGATCCGTTTGAAGAACGAAAAGAGACCGGGATCACGGACCTCATGGTACGCGATATTCTGATGAAACGCTGTGCGGAAGAGATCCCCGAGGCGGTCATCAACATCAGCCGGCCCGCTCCGGTGGACGGGATGGGAAAAGGTGCGTCTTCCGGGTTCAAACTTCAGGTCCAGGACCGCGGAAATCTGGGACTTGCGGCTCTGGAGCAGGTCACGAACGACTTGATCGATGCGGCGTCAGCCAATCCCAAACTGAAAAACCTGAACACGCAGTTCCGTTCCTCTACGCCAATGAAATACGTTGACGTGGACCGCGAAAAAGCACTGGATATGGGCGTCGAAATGGATGAGATCTTCACGGCTCTCCAGGTTTTCCTCGGCTCGAAGTACGTGAACGACCTGACGTTCCTCGGACGCAACTTCCAGGTGAAGGTCCAGGCAGATTCCATCTTCCGTTCGGAAGTGCAGAATCTGAACCGCATTCACGTGCGGAACACGCGCGGCGAGATGGTCCCGCTTGGGTCGATCTGCAAAATTAGGGACATGACCGGCCCGCTGACCGTTCCGCGCTACAATATGTTCCCGGCAGCCGCCGTTACGGGTGAAGCTGCCGACGGATACAGTTCCGGCGAAGCACTTCTGGAGATGGAACGTCTCTGCGCCGAGATCCTCCCGCAGGGTATGTGGTACGAGTGGTCCGAAATGTCGCTTCTGGAACGCACGGCAGGAAACTCGGCGATCTACGTTTTCTTCTTCGCCGTTCTGTTCGTCTTCCTGGTCCTCGCGGCACAGTATGAGTCGCTCGTTCTGCCGCTGGCCATCATTCTCGTCGTGCCGATGTGTCTGCTCTGTTCGCTTACCGGCGTCCGGATGCAGGGACTTGACATGAATATCTTTACGCAGATCGGCTTCCTCGTTCTGGTGGGTCTCGCGTGCAAAAACGCAATCCTGATCGTGGAGTTCGCCAAGGAACTTCAGGACTCCGGCCTCTCCCGCGTGGAAGCCGCCGTGGAAGCGAGCCGTCTGCGTCTGCGTCCGATCCTCATGACGTCGCTGGCGTTCATTCTCGGTGTCGTCCCGCTCCTTTTCTCGACCGGCGCCGGCCATGAAATGCGCTTTACGCTCGGTGTCGCCGTCTTCTCCGGAATGCTCGGCGTGACGGTCTTCGGGATCTTCCTCACCCCGGTATTTTACTCGACCATCATGATGGTCTTCGGACGAAAACCGCGGGAGGAAAAGAATGCGGGAAATTCGGGTACCGCAAAACAGGGAAATGCCTTGAAAACTGCGGTTCCTGAAACTGCGGTTCCTGAAACGGAAGTCCGGTAAAAGAGGCAATGAATGGATCAATCAGGTCAATTAAAGGAAAACTTTCATGAATACGACGAAACTTTCATTTTTTGTGTTTTTTTTGAGTTTGGGACTTCTGTCTCTTTCCGGCTGCGTGAAGTCGGAGGGTGAGGCCGGCGCGAAAGACGGCGGTGAGGCGAAAGCTGCCGCGGCTGCGCCGAAAGTGCAGGCGGTCCGTGCGCACATCATGACGCCGATCGAACGCAGTGTCGTGGACTATGAAGAGTTCACCGGGCGTATCATGGCGTTTGATGAAGTGGACGTTCAGGCACAGGTCAGCGGTACGCTGCTGAAGTGCCTCTTCAAGGAGCAGGCGCAGATGAAGACCGACCCGCAGACGGGCCAACCGATCGCTGGGACTGCGGATGCCGAAGAGGCGCAGACTGCAGAGCTGGTTCTTCGTGAAGGGGATGCGGTGAAGGAAGGTCAGCTGCTTTTCGAGCTGGATTCCGACGTCTACGAAGCCGCACTGGCCAGCGCGAAAGGGGAGCTTGAAGTCCTTGAAGCCCGCAAAAAGCGTCTGGAAAACGTGAAGGCGCGTGCCGAGAAACTCCGTCCCAGCGGCGCGATCTCGGATGAAGACTACGATGAGGCTCTCTTTGAGCTTCAGGAATGCGAGGCCGAGATCGCCATCGCGAAAGCGGAGATCCAGAAAGCACAGATCAACGTGGACTACACGAAGATCTATGCGCCGATCGACGGCTACCTCTGCGATTCGGAAATCTCGATCGGAAACCTCGTGCAGGCTAACGGAACGCCGCTGGTCCGCATCGTGAAAGTGGATCCGATCTTCATTTTCATCAACATTGACGAGGCGACGGTCCAGCGTCTGAAGAAGATCGCCGACGAACGCAAAGCAGCGGATCCGGACGCCGTGATCGTGCCGGAGATCGAGTTCCGGCTTTCGGACGACGACAGTTTCGTGCACCGTGCGCGCATCGACTACATGACGCCGACGCTCGAGCAGGGATCTGGAACGCGCTTCATCCGTGCGGTCTGCAAAAACCCGAAGACTGCCAGCGGTGCCCGACTCTTCCAGCCTGGGATGACTGCGCATATTCGGATCCGGATCACGGAAGAATATGATGCGATCCTCGTGCCGGAAGAAACACTCGGAACGAACCAGTCGACCCGATTCGTTTACGTCCTTGACGAGAAAAACATGCCGGAGATGCGCACGGTCGAACCCGGTCCGCTGCAGGAGGACAATATGCGCGTGATCCGGAAGGGACTCGCAAAAGGTGAACGCATCGTCCGCGACAATTTGCTCCGCGTGCGTCTTGATCGGCCGGTCGATCCGATCCCGGAAGAAAATGATTCGGCGTCCCCGGTTTCTGAGCCGTCCGGAGAGGCCGCGCTGTCTGAAACTGCCGCACCGTCCGGAGAGGCTGAACTGTCCGGAGATGCCGCGAAAGGGGAAACGAAATAGCGTGCGTTTCGCCTGACCGATTTCCGTCAGCTGAAAAATGGAGTCCGGAAAGCCGCAGTTCGAAAAAGTCTGTGGCTTTTCTTTCATTTCTCCATCTGCTTTCGCACAGTTTTTGAAGAGGGAAAATCGGATTTTTTTCAGAAATTATTCTTTGGGATGTACTTTTTCGCGCTGAGAGGGAAATATTTCGGAAAATTTCCTCGGGTCCCTCTTGAAATTCCTGAAAAAAACGGGTAAAATCCGAAGAAATAGAAATTTTGTTTTCGAAACCGTTTTTTAGAAATTTAGAAAAGGCAGGTCCCATGACTCTCCCAGTCGAAAATCTCGCAATCAATACGATCCGCACATTGGTGATGGATTCCATTCAGGCCGCGAAAAGCGGGCACCCCGGCACTCCGATGTCGATGGCTCCAGTCGCTTACCTGATTTTCAATGAGCTGCTGAACTACGATCCGGCACATCCGCTCTGGGCGCAGCGCGACCGTTTCGTTCTTTCGTCAGGCCACGGTTCCACGCTTCTGTACAGCGTGCTTCACCTTGCCAGAGTTGAACAGTTCAAGGGTGGAAAACCGACCGGCGAAAAAGCCGTTCGGATCGAAGATCTGAAGAATTTCCGTCAGCTGGATTCCCGCTGTCCCGGTCATCCGGAATACGGACACACGAGCGGTGTGGAAGTCACGACCGGTCCGCTGGGACAGGGACTTGCGATGAGCGTCGGCCATGCGATCGCGTCGAAATGGTTCAGCGCGAAATACGCGAAAGACGGAAAAGATCTCTTCGGATTCAACGTTTACTCTCTCTGCGGCGACGGCTGCATGATGGAAGGCATCGCGTCGGAAGCCGCGTCGCTGGCCGGTCACCTGAAGCTCGGAAATCTCTGCTGGATCTACGACGCGAACAAAATCACGATCGAGGGAAGCACCGATCTCGCTTTCACGGAAGACGTCGGGAAACGTTTTGAATCCTACGGCTGGAATGTCGTGCGGGTCGAAGAAGACGTCAACGATCTGGATGCACTGCGCAAGGCGTTTGCTGCGTTCCGCGCGGAAAACGAACGTCCGACGCTCATCATGGTGAAGAGCATCATCGGTTACGGCGCGCCGAATCTTGCGGGTACGGCGAAAGTTCACGGTGCCCCGCTGGGTGAGGAAGAGATCCGTCTCGCAAAAGAATTCTACGGCTGGACCTACGAGAAATTTGCCGTTCCGGAAGAAGTCGCCAAACTGTTTGCCGACGGCATCCAGGCCAAAGGCGCGAATGCGTATGCTCAGTGGGAGAAAGACTTCGCGGATTATGCAGCGAAATATCCGGAACTTGCGAAGGAATTCCAGATGATCCAGAACGGCGAACTGCCGGAAAACTGGGATGAAGGTCTCCGCAAAATGTGGGACGCGGATGAAAAAGGGACCGCGAGCCGCAATTCCTCCGGAAAATCGCTGAATCAGCTTGCGGCTGGCATTCCGTGGATGCTCGGCGGTTCTGCTGACCTTGCGCCGTCGAATAAATCGGACCTCACGTTTGAGGGTGCCGGTGAATTTGGTCCGGAAAATTACGCGGGACGCAATTTCCACTTCGGGATCCGTGAATTCGCCATGGCCGCCGTCTGCAATGGAATGGCGACCTGTGGTCTGAAGAGCTACTGCGCGACTTTCTTCGTTTTCTGCGACTACCTCCGCGGTGCTCTGCGTCTGAGCTGCCTGATGAATCTGCCGATCCTCTACATTTTGTCTCACGACTCCATTGGCGTGGGTGAAGATGGTCCGACGCATCAGCCGGTCGAGCAGCTCGCCGCACTGCGTTCGATGCCGAACCTCGTCGTCATGCGTCCCTGCGATGCGAATGAAGTCCGCTTTGCGTATCGCTGGTATGCGGAAAATAAAACGTCGCCGGTCTGTATGGTAGTGACCCGCCAGGATCTGCCGACGCTTCCGCGTGCGGTCGAACCGACGGGCGATCAGTGTGCGTGCTCCTGCGGAGTTTCCAAAGGCGCCTACGTCATCCGCGACGCGAAAAATCCGGCGACCGGAACCTGCGATGCCATCCTCATGGCCAGCGGCAGTGAAGTGCACATTTGCCTCTCCGCCCAGAAAATGCTGGAAGCGAAGGGGATCTACGCCCGCGTCGTCAGCGTCCCGTCCATGGAGATCTTTGAGCGTCAGGATGCCGAGTACCGCGAAAGCGTTCTTCCGAAGGCGTGCACTCGTCGTGTTGCGGTCGAAGCTGCGCTCCACTTTGGCTGGGACCGCTACATTGGCTCCGAAGGTAAGTTCATCGGCATGACCGGCTTCGGTGCTTCCGCTCCATTCAAGCAGCTCTACGAATTCTACGGAATCACTGCCGAGAATGTCGTGAACGCGGTTTGCGAGTGAGTTTTTTTGCGTCTCATCCCTGACTTTCCGGATCCGTGAACGAGCTAGATCCGTGAATCCATTGGATCCGGGAATTTGCGGGATCCGGGAGTGGATCTAGGAGAGAATTCAGGAGAGAACGGTTTCTGTACGGCAGGACCGGTTTGCGAAACGGCCGGTTTTCTGAAGTGCAGAAACCTTTGGAATACCAGATTTCCCGGGTCGGAAAAAGATCCGGGAGACCTTTTTATTTGACAGGGTTTTCCCGGAAACAGTGTGTACCATGTTGCTTGATGTTCAAAATCTGAAGACCTATTTTCCCATTCATCGCGGCCTTTTGCAGAGCGTCGTTGGTCATGTGCAGGCGGTGGATGGAGTTTCGTTTCAGCTGCGCAAAGGCGAGACTCTGGGTATCGTCGGCGAAAGCGGCTGCGGAAAAACGACGACTGGCCGTTCCATTCTGCGTCTTGTTGAACCGACCGGCGGAAATGTTTTTTTTGAAGGACGGGATGTTTTGCGGGCGGATGCCGAGGCATTGAAGTCCCTGCGCCGCGATATGCAGATCGTTTTTCAGG
>CAZRGJ010000031.1:0-14641 GCA_964599445.1 uncultured Planctomycetaceae bacterium
AGATCGAAGCACGGCTCTATGTGCCGGAAACTTTCATCCACCGCATCAGTAAAGGTCAGACGATCGGGATCTACGTAGAAGCGATGAAGAAGCCCGTCTACGGAAAAGTCGTGCAGATCGTGGCGAACGCGGAAACGGCGTCGCGTACTTTCCCGGTCTACGTCCGTTTCGACGACCATGACGGGGAATTCATGGCGGGACTGAGCGTCACGGCCCGAATCGCGGTAACGGACAAATTCCGCTCCATCATCGTGCCGGGAGACTCCGTCATCGTAAAACCTGACGGAAACACCGTCTGGATCGTCCGTGACCGGACTCCGGAGGAAGAAGCCGAAGCCAAAGCGATCGCCGAAGAAGAACACAAAACGTACACACCGAGCGAAAAGATCGTCGCGCCGATCCCGGTGCGCATCACGGCCGAGATGTTTGACGGCGACATTTACGATCAGAGTGAAGGAAATACGGAAGAGCAAAAACGCGCCGGCTACATTCCGAAGCTCTATGCCGTGGAGCCGGTGAATGAAAATGGACGCAAATATTTGGTCCCGAACGTGGATCTGGTCATCGAAGGCGGCGAACGTCTTTCCCCCGGAATGGTCGTTCAGGTCCAGGAAAGCCCGTACACGCTGAAACCGATGCCGGGTCAGTACGATTCCGGCCAGCAGATGGTGAAAGAGTAGGTTCAGGCGTTTCGGGAAAGACTTTTGGAGAGGAAGCCGGCTTTCACGAGTCGGCTTTTTCATGAAGCTGACGGTAATCCGGCGTGAGGGAAATCCGGCGTGAGGGAAACTGCGTCGGCAGGATGTTCGGGCGGAGCGTGCTGAAAGAGATGCCCGGGACGGCAAAAAGGAATAGAAAAATGAGGGAACGGTTCCTGGAACAGATTCTGGCAAAATGGGAGGGATGGATCTCGCGCGAAGATCTTCGCTCTCTCAGTACCGATGCGCTTCGGGAGACTTCCGTGCAGCTGAGAGAGCTGGACCCTGATTTTCTGCGGCGTCTTTTCCGGAAATTCCAGGACGGAGTCGGGAAAAAAACGCACATTCCGGATCCCGATGCCGGGGAGTTTCAGCCTCCATCAAGAAACTGCCTGAAACTGGATACTTCGCGGATCTTTGGACGGTCCGAGCCTGCGCAGAAATGGATCCAGGCCGGAAAAACCGCCGTCGTCATTCTGGCGGGCGGGATGGGATCGCGGCTTGGATGTCCGGCACCCAAAGGGACGTTTCCGATCATGCCGGTGAGCGAAAAGACGCTCTTTCAGATCCATTTTGAGAAGATCTCGGCATTGGGAAGACACTACGGCGTCCGGATCCCGGTCTACATCATGACGAATCGGACATCGCATCAGCCGACGATCGATTTTTTTCGTGAACAGAACTGGTTTGGAGCTCCGGAATCGGACATTTTCTTCTTTTCGCAGGCGGAAATGCCTTTTCTCGATCCGAAAAACGGTGCGTTCTTCTGGAATTCCGAGGGACGGATCTGCCATGGGCCTGACGGACACGGCGGACTGATCCAGGCACTGATGAAGAGCGGTGCCGCGGAGGACATGCGGCGGCGCGGGATCGAGACGCTCAATACGTTCCACGTCGACAATCCGCTGGTCCCTGTCCTTAACGAGCAGTTCCTCGATGCGCATCTTGCCCGAAAAAGCGAAATGAGCTCCATCGTCGTGGAAAAGAAAGACGGAAAGGAACTGCTCGGAAATCTTGCGGAGCACGTCGGAATTCGCAAAACGCTGGAGGTCGTGGAGTATCTCGATTTTCCGGAGGAGACCGCCATGCAGACTGGACCGGACGGAAAGCTGAAATTTTGGGCCGGGAGTATCGGGATCCATCTGATCCAGCTTTCGTTCCTGGAACGGATGGCCTCGGAGATGGAATCGTCCGAAGATTTCCTGCCGTTCCACCTTCCGCTGAAAAAAACGGCCGCGCGCGATGGAAACGTCTGGGGAATCAAGCCGGAGCGCTTTATTTTTGACGTTCTGCCGTTTGCGGACGCTTCGCTTTTCGTCTGCGTGCCAGACCGAAACGACGTGTTCGCCACGCTGAAAGACGATCCGGTCCCGGTCCGCGAGCATCTTTCGCGTCTTTACGCATCCTGGCTACGTCAAACCGGAGCCGTTTTCCCCGAAAATGCCCGGGTCGAGATCGCGCCGGAACTGGCACTCGATCCCTTCGGACTGAAGGAGCGGATCCCGGCTGGAATGCGCTGGGAGTTTGAGAACATTTACCTTGACGCGAAAGGAGCGCACGCAAAATGAAAGACGCACCCGTGACGGTCTGTCAGCTGCTTCATACGTTGAATGTCGGCGGAGCGGAGATCCTCGTTTCCCGTCTCGTTTCGCGGCTTTCCGGAGAAAAATGGCGTTTCGTTTTCTTCTGTCTGGATGCGGAAGGAGTTCGTGCACAGGAAATGCGCGATGCGGGATTTCAGGTCGAAGTTCTGGGGAGACGTCCTGGTTTCGACACGCAGTGTATGCGGGATCTGGCGAAACTCTGGCAGAAGCACGGCGTTCAGCTCGTTCATGCGCACCAGTACACGCCGTACTTTTACGCCATGGGCGCACGCGGATTTTTCAGAAAAACGCCGCCGATCCTCTTTACCGAGCATGGCCGGTTTTTCCCCGATCTGCCGAACTGGAAGCACAAAATTTTCAATCGGATCCTCTCTGGTTCCCGTGACGGGATCTCTGCGGTGAGCCGGTCCGTGGGGGAGGCTCTCGTCAAAAATGAAGGCATTTCGGCCTCCCGGATCGAAGTCGTTCTGAACGGGATCGATGAACGCCGATTTGCGGAAAAACGGCTTGACGATGCGGAAAAAACGGCACTGCGTGCGTCTCTGGGACTCACGGATGAGTGCGTGATCCTCTTCACCGCCCGACTCGATCCCATCAAAGACCATCCCGCGGCGATCCGTGCCATGAAGATCCTGCTTGAAATGTCGGCGGGGCAAAGCGCACGGAAACCGGTCCTTCTTTTGGCCGGAGGCGGGCCGGAACGGGGCAATCTGGAGCAGTGCATCTCGGAAAATGGGCTGGAAAAGCACGTTCGGCTTCTCGGAGAGCGGTCGGATGTCGCGGAACTTCTGCAGATCGCGGAGATTTTCCTCCTCACGAGCAAAAGTGAAGGAATTCCACTCACGATTTTGGAGGCTTTTGCGTCTGGCGTGCCCGTCACGGCGACGAATGTCGGCGGGATCCCGGAGGTCATTGAATCCGGAAAAAACGGGCTTTTGGCCCCGTCGGGAGATTCCGGAAAGATCGCGGAACATCTGAACCGGCTTTTGATGGAACCGGAATTCGCCTCTTCCATTTCGCAAAATGCGCAGGAACGTTTTTTCAGAGAATTTACTGAAACGAAAATGGTCGGCGAATACGAGAAATTTTTCCTGAGGCTTCTCGGAAAATAGTGCGTCCTGTGCCGTTTTCCTCCTTACTTCAGCGCGAAAAAAAGACGAAGAACGTGCCCGGAACGTATCCGAGGCGGGTCTTCGTCTCTTTTTTGTGTGCGTCTGCACACGGTCGGGAACTTCTGCGGTAGGGAACTCTTTGGCGGAGATCCTGCAGCGGGGAATTCTTCAGCAGAAAATCTCTTCAGGGGGAATCCCCGGCCGCTTTGTGCTGGACTCAGAAAGCGTCGAATCCTTCCGGGACTCCTCCGACGCCGGGCATCAGATCCAGTTCTTCGGCGGGATTCGTCTGTTCCGGCTCAAGTCCCATCTCTTTTTCGGCAGCCTGCGGCGTCGGTGAGGTCAGGAACTGAAGGAGTTTGGTCCGCATGTCCGCATCGAGCGTCGTGTTGATCTCAAGCACTTCGATGCAGAGTTTTTTGTACGGTTCGCTCTGGAATGATTTGACCATCGCGGCCAGCATCCAGTTTTTGCGGGTTGAGTCGGAGTCCGAGGCGATGGAATCCAGAATACGTCCAAGTGCGATCCGGAGTGCGTCTTCATTTCGTTTCACCGGGGTCTGATTTTCCTGCGGCGTGTCGGCAGAGGTGAGGAATTTCTCGAGCGTCAGCGGTTCACGGACGGCAGAATTGCCTGCGGCGTAGCGGAGGAAGGTCTTCCAGCGGCGTTCTTTGGTCTCCATTTTTTCGGCGAGCGTGAAGTGCATTTCCGGGTTGGCTCCGCAGCTTCCAATCAGGACGGAGACCGCCTCCATGACGCCGTCGCGGGCGGTGTGGTCTTCCATCTTCAGTGCGGCATCCACGGCACGCTGAAAGTAGGCGTCGCGGTAGGCGGTACTCTGGGTGACGCAGACCAGCCGGGCACCATAGCTGAAGAAGAGAAGATCTTCTTTTCGCGTGAAATCGTACTGAAGCGCATCCGGATGCTCCACGATCTTCCGGAACTCCTCCATGTACCGGACCAAACCGTCGGCATCTTTTTTCTTGCCGCGCTGGATCGCCATCATGAGGGCGGCATTGGCGCGCTGTCTGGCTTCGGGAAGCGAAACCGCGCCGTTTTGCTGCGTTTGCGCGGAAATATTTTTCTGGATCTCCATCAGCGTGTTGATGGCGAGCCAGTACTGTTCCGCTTTCGTGAAGTTTTCCAGAAGCTCATCGACCAGCTGACTTTTTTCTGCCGGATCCTGCGATGCATTGATTTTTGCGATCAGCGGCTGATTTTCACGAAGCACGACGTTAGTCGGGTGGAAATGCGCACTGACTTTCCGGTAAACGAGGTAGCTCCCCGGAAGGACGATCAGCAGGATGAGGATCAGACTGACGGACCATTTCTTCATTGAAATTTTCTCCTTTTCAAAATCGGGGGAAGGTGCTCTGCATGATGGAAAAACCGGAAACTTCCCCCCTTTCATTTAGTTTTTGGCAAAAAAACGAAAAAAATCAAGGGGAAAGAGAAATTTTCTTCAATTTTTTCCGGAAAAATTTTTTTCCTGGAAAATCTGCTCAAAACTCTGGAGATTTTTGCGGCGTTTCCTTGACACTCATTCCGTTCTGTGCTAAAATGGGGTAAGTTGCGGAATTTGAAAATCGTCTGAACCGCCCGCGGTTTTGGCCGTCTGTTTCGCAGTTCCCGCCGTCACGTTCTTCATAAAAGGAAATTTTATGGACAAAAAACGCTCTTTTTCCCGCCGCAGTTTCCTGGCAGTGAGTGCCGCCTGTGCTGCCGCGCCGTTCTTTTTTCCTGCCCGAGTCCTTGGAAGAGAGGGGAATTTTGCCCCCAACGACATCATTAACGTCGGTCTGGTCGGAAACGGCTGGCGCAAAAGTAACATTGGGGCGCGTCCTGGTTCCCGTTTCATCGCCATCGCAGACTGCGATACCCGCCGCATCCCGCATGATTCCCCCGATCTGAAAGGCTTTCAGGACTACCGCGAAATGCTTCAGATGCCGGAACTTGACGTCGTTTCGATCGCCGCGCCGGATCACTGGCACACGAAAATGACGATCGACGCGTGCCGTGCGGGGAAAGACGTCTACTGCGAGAAACCGCTCACGTTTACGCTGATGGAAAGCCGTCAGATCGTGGAGGCTGCGCGAAAGTACGACCGCGTCGTCTCCAGCGGTTCCCAGCGCGTCATGGAAGACTACGGGCAGTACATGGCACCGATCATTCAGTCCGGAGCCATTGGGGAAGTGAAGGAGATCTATGCGTCGTGTGCCGGTTCTCCGGGAGAGCGCGTCTACGCGCCGATGCCGTGCCCGAAAGAACTGAACTGGGATCTCTGGCTCGGTCAGGCTCCGTGGTTCGAGTACAATGAGGAGGCGATCCGACCGATGACCTGGCGATTCAATTCCGCTTTTGGGACCGGCGGTCTCGGCGATTGGGGCGGACACAATTTCGGCGGTGCGCTCTACTCCTGCGGAATGGACCACGTTGCGCCGAAAGAGATCTTCCCGCCGAACTGCGAAGAAAATCCGACGAACGGCGCGATGATCCTCATGGAAAACGGCGTCAAATTCTTCCACGGTTCCCTTAAGGGACGCATTTCCATCGTCGGAACAGAAGGGACCTACTGCTGGCAGCACACTCCGGAGATCAAGGCGCGCCATGCCGTCGACGTCCGCCGGTACAGCGGGGGCGCGAACAATATCGCGGACGATTTTCTTTTCTGTGTCCGAAATCGGATCCGTCCGTTCCAGGACGTCTTCTACGGTGCGAATGTTTCGGACTACGGCCACATGTGCAATATCGTGTACAAGCTGAAGCGCCATCTCGTCTGGGACAAAGAGAATATGGAATTCGTCGGCGACCGCGAGGCCACCAGCATGGTCTCCAAAGCCCAGCGCGCTCCGTACCAGATCGAGCTTTGAGCCGATTTCCCCGAATGTCTGGGGGCGTGGATCGAAACTGAAAGCCGATTTTCCTGCCTGAATTTTAAAATTAAAGGAGTTTTCCATGAAAAAATATTTTCTTCCGACTTTGCTTGCCGTATTTTGGGGCTGCGTGTCCGTGCAGGCTGCCGATCATGCGGAACTTTTGAAGAAGCTCGACAGTGACTTCTCGCAGTGCCTGACGGCTGAGACGAATGTCTCATGGCTCGGAACGACCGGCAATCCGAACGGCGAGCTGGACGTCTTCAAAGCGCGCGATGAGATCCGTGGGATGATCAATGCGGCGTTCGGCGACACGGCGAAAATGGCGGAGGTCAACGCATTCCTTGCGGATGCGCTCACGCAGAACATTCAGCCGACGACGCGCGTTTGGATCCTGGAGCAGCTTGGCGGGATCGGGACGGCCAAAGAAGTCCCGGTCATTGCGTCCCAGCTGGATGCTTCAGACCGTCGGGTCGTGGATGCCGCGGCGGGTGCGCTTCTTCTGATCCCGGGTCCTGAAGCACTCGCGGCTCTCCGGAAAGACATTCCGGCCTGCCGTGCGGCTCTGGCGCAGAAAGCGAACGAAACGATGTCGTGGATGCCGGTCGAAAAGGCTCTGCCGTTTGCGCTGGCGAATGGTCCCGAAGAGGAGGTCGATCAGTGGATGGCGAAATACAGAGAACTTGACGAACTGACGAAAGCGCAGACGCTCGCCATGCTCGCCGCCCGCAAATGCACGAAATACCGGAATGCGGTCCTCGCCGCGGTCAACTCGGACTCGGAGATCCTCCGGAATGCCGGTTTTCTGGCTCTGGAGAAGCTGGCGTCTGCGGAAGACGTCGACATTCTGCTCGCCAAAAGTGCAGAAAATCGCGGTCTGGTGGTCCGTCTGTGCGGTTTCATCGTCGCGGACGGTTTCGATGATGCGCTCAAAACCCGATTCGTTGGCGCAGAAAAACCGGAAGACGTTCTCCTGTTGGCTGAGATCCTGACGAACCGCGCGGTGGACATCCGGAAGGAGCTTTTCGCGAAAACGACGGCGAAAGAGTGCCCCAACCGTCTCGCGCTGCTTCAGCAGGCCGCGAAGATCGCGATGCCGGAAGATGCGGGATCCATGGTCGCTTCGACGCTCTGTTTTCCTGCCGGAAGTGAACGGGATGCGGCGGAAAACCTCATCGCGGCGGTGACGTTCGGCGATGCGGCTCCGGTCATTGCGCTGAAGGGAAAGTACGAGCAGGAGGGACTTTACTCCATCATTGGACGCATTGGCGGCGACGCGGCCATGGCGGAAGTGAACGCCGGTCTCGCTTCTTCGGATGCGGAACTGCGGAATGCTTCGATCCGCGCACTTTCTGTCTGGCCGAATGCGAAATTCGCGGACAAAATGTTTGCCGTCGCGACGGACGCGGCCTATTCGGAAGAGCAGAAGATCGCGGCACTTCGTTCATTCATCCGCGTCGTTTCCCTTCCAGACGACAAAATCGGGATCAGGATCTCCAAAGATGAAAAGCTGGCGAAACTTCAGGACGCCTTCAAAGCCACGGTCCGTGTGGATGAAAAACGCCTGATCCTCTCCCGTCTGGCAGCCAACCGAACGGTAAAGAGTCTCCGTTTTGCTGTCGAATGCGCGGCGGATCCCGAGCTGGCCGAAGCTGCGTTCACGGCGATTGCGGACCACGCACACGACAATGTGCTCCGTCAGCAGAACAGCGCGGACTTCATTCCCGCGATGGATCTGGTCATTGAAAAGAGCACGAACAAAGGACTCGTCGAACGCGTAAAACGCTACAAGACGCAGAAATGACGCGGAATGAACGCCGGAATGAACGCCGGAATGAACGCCGGAATGAACGCCGGAATGAACGCCGGACGGACGCGGTCTGGATGCGGGACGGAATGCGGGACGGAATGCGGGACGGAATGCGGGACGGAATGCGTCCGGTTTGAGTATTTTGAACGGAAAAGGACTTTTTTTGGAGCAGGAACCTCCCATGGCGGAAGATTGGACGCAGATTGAGATGACGGATGGCGTTTCGGAAAAATCGGAATGGAAGGAAGGAACGTCTTCCCCATTTTGGGCGGATCGGCGTGCCCTTGCGCTGATCCTTGTGCTCGGGCTGGCGGTCCGGCTTCTGTTTCTTGCGGTCTTTGAAGGGCAAACGCTCCAGATCGTAGATGAACAGCACTACGATGCCATTGGCGTCCATCTTTACGAGACGGGAAACTGCGGCTCGGAAAATGAGCCTTTCATTTCGATCCGTCCGCCGTTTTATCCGTGGGTCCTTTCCGTTCTTTACGGAGCCTTCGGAGTCCAGAACTATCTTGCAGTCCGGTGTTTCCAGATCGCTGTCTCGCTGATCTCTGCCGTCTGCGTGTACGGACTGGCGAGGGAATGCGGATTCCTCTCCCGGCGTGCGGCACTCCTGGCGTCGGCAGGTGCCTGCTTCTATCCGTCGCTTCTGGCGCAGAATTTTTTCATCCTGACCGAGACCCTCTTTACCTTCTGGCTCATTCTCGTTCTTTGGACCGCCCTCCGGTTTTTGAGGACCGGGTCGCTTTATGCTGCGGGATTCTGCGGCATTTTCATCGCGCTGGGGGCTTTGACGCGCAGTATTCTGTGGCTCTCTCCGCTCCCTCTGGCTCTCTTCGTGCTGATTTGGCCGAACGGTGCTCTTTCGTGGAAAAAACGGACGGCGGGTGCGCTTCTTCTCGTTCTTTTCTCCGGAGTCGGCATGGCACCGTGGATGGTCCGCAATACGCGGATCCAGAAGACCTTCACGGCCATCGACTGCATGAGCGGGCGGAATCTCATGATGGGAAACTACGAATTCACGCCGCTTTACCGTGCGTGGGACGCTATTTCCATGACGCCGCCGCATGACTGGTACACAGTACTGAAAAAAGATCTGGCCGAGAGGGAAAATTTGGCCCTCGACTCCCAAACGCAGGGAGAAAAGGACCGGCTTGCTGCGGATTACGCGAAAAACTACATCAAAACGCATCCGGTCGAGACGCTGAAGCGTGACGTAATGAAAACACTCTGCTTCTGGCAGCTGGAGCGTTCCGTGCCGGCGGGGCTTCACCAGGGATTCTGGGGAATGGAGCGGATCGGTTCGCCGACGGTGCGGAAACTCATTTTTGCCTCGCTGACCCTCTGCATTTTCGGTGCGTATGCGTTCCTCTTTCTCGCGGCGGTCTGGGGACTCTTCTCCGTTCACCTCCCTAAAGGGACGGGAGCCTGCGCCGCGCTGCTAACGGCAGTGGTGCTCTACTTCTGGATCCTCCATTCCCTCGCGTTTGCGCATGAACGCTACCATCTGCCGCTCGTGCCGATCCTGCTCCTTTTTGCGGCGAACTTCTTCACGGAATGCTTTGGGAAAAAATCTCCGGGGAAAAAATCTCCGGAGGAAGAGCCTGCCGGGGAAGGAGACTCTGTGGAGAACGGGGCCTCTGCCGGGGAAGAAGATCCGGCGGAGAAAGACTGCACTGGACCCTTTCAGCGTCTTCGGAAACGGCCGGTCTGTGCTGTCTGCGCGGTACTGCTGAGCGGGATCTTTCTCGTTTTCTGGGGCTGTGAGTGCGTCTGGTTCCTGGGATAGATCTACGCGGAAATTTCAGCGGGAGGGGGTTTTTCCGAAAAGAACGGTGAAAAAGAGCACAAAAATGGGGGGGCCCGCTTGCATTTCGCGGGAAATTGGGTAGAATCAAACGTTAGGTTTTTCTGCATTCACGCAGATTTTGCTCAAAAGGAGCAGATCCGGCACAAAACGCGCAGTTCACTTCCTGCACGAAATGCAGAAACCGGAATGTGGGACGCAGCGGATTGGGTTCTGTTCGTCTCGGCACTGTATCGTTAATGAGAGACCGTTTTACCTGAATTTGAAACGAAAGACGTCCAGGATCATGGAAAAGAAACCGCTTGTGGGCATCATCATGGGGAGCGACAGCGACTTCCCGAAAATCAAGAACGCCATCACCGTTTTGAAGGATTTCGGAGTGCCGTTTGAAGTGCACGTCATGAGTGCGCACCGGACGCCGCATCTGGTGGAGGATTTTGTTGGAAATGCCCGGGCCAACGGTTTCCGCGTCATCATTGCGGCTGCTGGCGGAGCTGCGCATCTCGCGGGCGTTGCGGCCTCGCACACGACGCTGCCGGTCATTGGGATCCCGGTCGCCACGGAGATGATGGGCGGACTTGATTCCATTCTCTCGACCCTCCAGATGCCCGGAGACATTCCGGTTGCGACCGTCGGAACGGGAAGCGGAGGCGCAAAAAATGCCGGTCTGCTTGCCGTTGAGATCCTCGCGGTTTCCGACGATGCGATGGCGGAAAAACTCGCGGTGTACCGCAAAACGCTCGTCGAGAAGATCCTGCAGAAAGACGCGGCTCTTCAGGAGCAGATCTAGTTCCTGCCCCGTTTTCCTGTCTGAAATTTTGAATGTGATCCACGCTTCGGGGCTGCGGTCCCGGAGCCTTTTTTGGTTTTTCCTCCCGCAAAAACCTGAATGTTTCTCTCTTGGCTGCTTCAACCGGAAAAACTGGCTCAAATGTACCCCCTCGCCGACTTTTCAAAATATTTCGGCCTTTTTTGGAAAGTTTCCTTGCGCTCTCCAAATGAACGGCCGATAAACCCAATACAGAAAAACTTTTTCTGAAAAATCTGACTTTTTTTGCTTTTCGTTAGGGTTTGCCTTAATTTTGGGGCAAAGTGTGCCGATTTTATTAATGCGTAGATGAGCGGAATTTCATCGATGCGTTAGTGAAAGCGGCGGTTTTGTTTTCTTGCAGAACTCCTCTTTTCCTGCGCGATCCCTTTTTTTCAGACTGCATCGGGCTGTCCTGTGCGGAAGTTCTGGGGATCTCCGGAGTTGGACTCCTTCGCGAATGCGAAATGAGCGGGTCGAAAATGTCCTCCGGTCCCGGAAACTTTTGCGGCAGGATCCGGCCGGCTTTTCCTTGAGACTGTCTGCCGAAATGCCGTTTTTCTGAAATCGGTTCCTGTTCCTGGAGCTGGAAGGGGAGACGATGAAGCTCTCTCATCCCGGTTTTGCGGACGCGGAACGACGTGCCGAGATCGCGGAAAAGTCTGTCTGGCCTTTCCGGAATGCGGCGGCGTTCCCCGATTTTCCGAAAGAAACGCAAGCCGTCGGACGCTGGTTTTGGGGATCCTGACGAGGTCGGAGAGATTTCCGGTCTGCCCAAGATCCCGGAAATGTGCAGATGCTCAAAATGCTGGCTCGGCTGAAAGGATCGGCCGCTAAGAGACATTCTGCGGAAGACCGGCAATGGACCGGACGGCAGTTCCGGGGGGTTTGCCTGTTCGGCGGAAGATCGTCCCGGAAGACGCGGAAGATCCGTACTTTTCATGGAACAGCCCGGAACGGAGTTTCTGTTTCCGGGTGCAGGGCCTGCGGTCTATCCAGTTGACGGTCGGTTGACGGTCAGTTGACGGTCAGTTGACGGATCGTGTGCAGAAAATGGAGACGTACGGAAGACGCATAGGACTAAAGCGCGAAATTTACGGCTTGGAGATGCTGCGGACGCAGAATTTCAGCGGAGACGGTGCCCCGTTCACGGTCGGTAGGACGGAATTTTCGGCTGGATCCTTTCGGACGGCAGAGTTTTCCGGATCCGGTTTCGGGAGACTTTTCGGAGGTGCCCGAGGTGGTCGGAGTGTATTTTCGGTCGGTCCTCGAGTGCGTTTCCGGGAGCGTTTGGGGAGAAATTCCAAGAGCGTTTCAGAAAACCGGCAGAATGAATCAGACGTTTTTTCAGAGTGAAGCCGAGAAGCGGTGTTTCCGTCCCTTTTTTGAAAAGACGGCTAAACAGGCGGGATGCTGATGAGAGATCCTGTCTGAAAAACGTAGATCCTTTTTCGCAAAGTATGGATGCGGCGTGGAAATGGATTGGAAAAATGCTTTTCGCAAAGCGTGGGGACCTGTTCCCCAAAAAATGGAACTCTGTCGAAACAGAGTGGCCTGAAACATTTCCGGATCGCGAAAATTGGAGGGTGATCCGGAGCTGACCGGCAGAAGATGTGCCGCGATGCCTTTTCAGACGACATTTTCCGGTTTTGATCCATTCGGAAACGTGATTTCAAAATGGATCAAAGACCGCGGTGAAGATTTTTCGTGCAGAGAAGGCGCAGTGCGGCAAGTCGGTCTCCCCTGAAAGGAATGGCGCGAAGGGTGCGTTTCTTCCGGGCGGGGAACGTATTTCGGGATCGGATGCTGGATCCGGTGCGGAACACGGCGAGCTGAAACGCAGTGAGCTGAAATACGGTGAGCGGAATGTTTTGGGATGGATCGGCGGGCAGGGCATCCTGCTTTTTCGACAGACGCATGGAAACGTTTTGCGAACAGCTTTGAGTTGAGTAAAAACATGGAGGAATCAATGGTTGCCGTGAATTCCAATTCGGAATCTGTTGCACAGTGGTGGGAAGAATACAAAGCGGATCCTTCGGACCAGGAGAAAAGGAATTTGCTGGTCGAACACTATCTTCCGCTGGTGCGATACCATGCGCAGAAAGTATGGCAGCGTCTTCCGGATGGCGTGGAACTGGACGATTTAATTTCCGCAGGCGTTTTTGGCCTGATGGATGCGATCGATGCATTCGATTTGTCTCGTGATGTGAAATTTGAGACGTACTGTGCCCCCCGAATTCGCGGTGCGATGCTGGACGAACTCCGCAATATGGACTGGGTCCCCCGACTTGTGCGGACCAAGGCAAAACGGATCAACGAAGCGACGAAAGAGCTGGACAATAAACTGGGCCGCAGACCTACCGATGAAGAGCTGGCCGAGTATCTGGGCGTTTCTGTGGATGAATTTGAGAAAATGGCGAAAGAGGCGAATACGGCAAGCGTCGTGAGCCTCAACAAAAAATGGTGCGAGACGGACGGCTCCAAGGAAGTCAGCGAGCTGGATGTCCTTGAAGACCAGCGCGGTGAAGATCCGACGAGCCGAATGCAGAAGATCGACACGATGCGGCTCGTGACCAAGGGGTTGAAGCGCAATGAACGCCTGATCCTCCTTCTTTACTACTATCAGGACATGACGATGAAAGAGATCGGCATGACGCTCGACCTGAGCGAAAGCCGCGTGAGCCAGATCCATAGCAGCATCGTGCAGCGCCTCCAGGGGACGCTCAGCGAACGGAAGCCGGAATTTACGATCTGACCCCAAAAAAGACAGAACGCAGCCCGGTGCGATTTCTGCCGGACTCGAATTTCACGAAAGACGCGAAATCAGACGAAACGTTCTCTGAAAATACGTTAGGGACCGTTCCGTAAGATTCGCGTCTTTCGCGCTTTTTGCGGTACGCGTATCTTTTACGGTACTCGCGGGGAAGATCACCGGATCATCTTCGGTAGTTTTCAGACGGCGGCGGAACCATGGCAGGAGGCTGCGTTTCGCCCGCAGGTCCCGGTTTTTTCATGTTCTGCCGCAGGGTGTTCCGTATCCATTTCCTTCCCGCCGCAACTTTTGGCGTCTGCCGGGCAGCTCTTCTCATCGCAGTTTCTGCAGCACCGCATTCCGTGAATGTTGCAGTAGGCGCGAATTCGCGGTTTTTCGCCCTCTTTCATCCATTCTTTCACGTGGAAAACGATTTTCGGCGGATCGTTTGGCATGAGATGATGGCGCATCATGCGGTTTCCGATCCAGCATTCGATCCACTGGATAAAGTGTGCCGGCGTGGAGGGATGAACCTCATTTTTTCCGACCTGGACGCTCAGACCCTCGTCGGTCTCTTCGATGACGAGTTCGTGTTTTTCGTCCATCGCGGCTTCGCAGGAAGACGCGAGGTGCATCATCGGTTCTCCGCAGCAGATGAGCTCACTTCCGCCGTCCTCGATCATTTCCACCTGATTCCCGCAGATCCCGCAAATAAAGAATTTTTTCGGTTCAGACATTTTCTTCTCCTATGGTTTGAATTTGAAAAAAAACGGAAACAGTTTCGCGTTTTTTTAGCGATCCGGTCAGAGTGCCGGCTTGCGGCCCGGAAGGGAAACGGAACCGAACCGGCACCAGATGCCGAATCGTTCCAATTATAGAGAGAAGGCAAAATTTTTCTAATTTTGAGCTGTATCCACGCTTCCTTTACGGATTTTCGATCCACCACAGAGTACTGAAATTGTGCGGAGAAACACAGAAAGGCCGCGAGTCGCGGCGGGCGATTGTGCTTTCGCTCATTCAGCCTCCCCTTTTAGGGGAGGGGGACCGTCGAAGACGGTGGAAGGGGTTCGCGGCGTTTTTTTACGGAGCTCGGGTTTCTGAAGGGTTCCCCCCAACTCCCCCGTCAGACCTCCGGTCTGCCACCCCTCCTTGGAGGAGGGCCTTCTCGAGAATGCGC
>CAZRGJ010000032.1:0-14527 GCA_964599445.1 uncultured Planctomycetaceae bacterium
TCCGCTCACGGGGAAAGAACATCCCGCCTGCGTTTTTGTCGATCCCGTCATGGGGGACCATGGACGGCTTTATTCGGGATTCACGACTGATTTTGTGCGGGAGATGGGACGTTTCTGCGCTCTCGCAGACGTCATCGTACCGAACATGACGGAGGCGTCCTACCTGCTGGGGGTCGATTACGTCAAAGACGGCGAGTATGATGAAGCGTATGTACAGGATGTCCTGCGCAGGCTGTGCGGTCTTGGCGTCCGGAATGCGGTCCTGACCGGCGTTTCGTTTTCTCCGGAGAAAGTCGGGTTCATGGGCCTGAATGCCGAGTCGGGGGAATTCTTCTCCTACTTTACCGAGAAGATCCCCAATGTGTTCCACGGAACCGGAGATATTTTCGCGAGTACCGCAGTCGGCGCACTCATGAATGAATTTTCGCTGGAGGATTCGCTTGCGGCGGCAGCGGACTATACGCTGGAGTGTATTCGCGAAACGCTCCGTGATCCTGTCGGCTGTGAGTATGGCGTGAATTTTGAGACTGCGATTCCGTATCTTCTTCGCAGGATCGGAAAACTGAACGAAAGGCCCGGCGGAAAAGAGTGCCCCACAGAAATTAATTGAGAAAAAGAGGATCGAAAAATGGCAGAGATTCGAAAAATCGCGACTGAAAAAGCTCCGAAAGCGATCGGACCGTACTCGCAGGCCGTGACTGTGAATGGCTTTCTGTATTCGTCCGGTCAGATCCCGCTGGATCCGGAAACGGGACAGGTTGCGGGCACCGACATCGAAACGCAGACCCGTCGCGTCATGGAGAATATTTCGGCCGTGCTTGAAGAAGCGGGGATCGGGGTTGAGAATGTGGTGAAGACGACCTGCTTTTTGAAAGATCTTTCCGATTTCGCGGCATTTAATGCGGTCTATGCGGAATATTTCGTGAGTCTGCCTGCCCGTTCCTGTGTCGAAGTTTCTGCATTGCCCCGGGATGTTTTGGTGGAGGTCGAGCTCATCGCTGTCCTGTGATGGCGAGGCTGGAAAATATTCCGCTTTTCGAGACAAAATCCTGACCACCCCCCCTTGAAAATCTGCGCGTGTCGGGTAAAATGACAGAGTGGAATTTTAAAATTTGAAAGATCCGTACGTTTTTTACGTTGGATCCTGCCGAAATTGGACAGAAACTCGGAGTGTGGAGAATGAGCGACATTTTTGCGTCTCGTCGTGAGAAATTGCGGAAGCTGCTGAAAAAACAGGGAGCTGACGCGATCCTCATCACAAATTTCACGAACGTCACGTGGCTGACTGGATTTACGGGAGATGACAGTTGGCTGTTTCTGTCGCAGTCTGGTGAATGCCTGCTGAGCGATTCGCGGTACACGATCCAGATCGAGCAGGAGTGTCCTGGCCTGACGTTTCGGCTTCGCGGCGGAAAGCAGACGTTCCCGGTCCTGATCCGCGAGGAACTGGAAAAGCTTTCTTCTTCGGCATGTCTTGGGTTTGAGAGCCGATCGATCACGTATGCGGAGGCAGATCGTCTTCGGAAGGACGTGACGGAAAATTTTGTTCCACTTGGCGGTTTGACGGAGTCGCTGCGAGAGGTGAAGGATCGGCAGGAGATCCAGATCATTCGGGATTCTGCCCGGATCGCGCGTAATGCGTTTCATGTGGTCCGTGCTCTGATCCGGTCGGACTGGACGGAGAAACAGGTCGCGGACGAGCTGGAATTTGCGATGCGGCGTCTTGGGGCAAAAGATGCATCTTTCCCAACGATCGCGGCCGTGGGTTCCAACGCTGCGCTGCCTCACTGTGTGCCTGGAGACCGCAAAGTCGGTGACGCGAATTTTATTCTCATCGACTGGGGCGCAAAATACCGCGGGTATGCGAGTGACCTGACGCGAGTCCTGTTTACCGGGAAAGTGTCGGCGGAATTTCGGAAAGTTTACCAGATTGTACTGGATGCCCAGAAAAAGGCGATCGAGGCCGTCCGTCCAGGGATTCCGTGTTCGGAGATCGACGCGATCGCCCGCCAGTACATCGCGGACGCCGGTTACGGAAAATGTTTTGGCCATGGGCTTGGACATGGAATCGGTTTGGAGATCCATGAAGGTCCCTCCTTCAGTCCGGCCAGCACGACGATCCTGAAGCCGGGGATGGTCTTGACTGCGGAACCCGGCATTTATGTGAAGGGGTGGGGCGGTGTGCGCATTGAAGATGACGTCGTCGTGACGCGTTCCGGCTTTGAACTCCTCACGGATGTGGAAAAAGAATTTGACGAAATGTTCGTAAACTGAGCATTCCCTACGGCCTTGCCTCCTGAATTTGGTTGGCCGGCTGAAATATCCGCAGACCGAAAATCAAAACACTGAATTTGATCCATTTTACCTGATTAGGAAAGAAAAACATGAAATCGACTCAACAGACGAAAGAGATCCCGGCCGGGGATGTTTTTGAAGTGCAGAAAGTTCGCCGTTTTGCTCAGATCATGAAGGACTACGGATTGGCGGAGCTTGAGATCCAGGATGGCGAAGTGCACATTCGGATGTCTCGCGGCGGAACGGCAGTCTGTGTTCCCGCGCAGGAAATTGCTGCGGTCTCGGCCATTCCGGCAGCTGCGGCTGTTCCGGCTGCGGTATCTGCTGCTCCGGTTTCGACACCGGCACCGGCTGCGGAAGATGATGCGAATATTCAGGTGATCAAAAGCCCGATCGTCGGTACTTTCTATTCGAAACCGAATCCAAATTCCAAACCGTTCGTGAACGTTGGCGACGTGATCGCGGAAGGCAAGACGGTCTGCATCATCGAAGCGATGAAGGTCATGAACCAGCTTCCGGCGGATGTTTCTGGCAAGATCATCGCGATCCTGGCAAAAGACGGCGACCCCGTCGAATTCGGTCAGCCGCTCTTTAAAGTCGATATTCGCGGCTAAAGTGGAGACTGGCTGTGTTCGGCCGCGGTGTGAGCCGGACGCGTTCGGTGCGTCCCTTGTGTTCCGGGGGAGTTTTTGTGTGCATTGAATGTCTGAAGGCTGTGCATCCGGGATGATTTTTCGTGAAATTTGAGGGCAGATTTTATGTTTCAGAGAATTTTAGTGGCGAACCGCGGTGAGATCGCACTGCGTATTTTCCGTGCATGCCGCGAGATGGGGATCGAGTCGGTTGCCGTTTTCAGCGAGGCGGATCGCGGAGCTGCGTATCTTGACCTTGCGGATCAGAAGATCTGCATTGGCGGACCGCGTGTCGGCGACAGCTACCTGAAGATCGACCGCCTCATCAGTGCAGCGGAAGTCAGCGGAGCAGAAGCGATCCATCCCGGATACGGTCTTCTTGCGGAAAACGCTCATTTTGCGGAAGTTTGCCGGACGTGCGGATTTGAGTTCATCGGACCGTCTCACGAGGCGATGTCGATGCTTGGCGACAAAAATACGGCACGCAGTCTCGCGAAAAAAGCCGGGATCCCGACGGTGCCTGGTAGCGACGGGATCGTGGAGACTGTGGAGGAAGCTCTTTCCATCGCACGCGAATTCAAGTATCCAGTCCTCATCAAGGCGACGGCGGGAGGCGGCGGCCGCGGAATGCGTCTGGCATACGATGACGAGCAGCTGAAGGCTTCGTTTACGGAAGCGCAGCAGGAAGCCCGGGCATGTTTCGGAAACGGCGACTGCTATATCGAGAAGTACATCGAGAATCCGCGTCACGTGGAAGTTCAGCTCATCGCGGACAATTTTGGGACGGTCTGCCATCTTTTTGAGCGTGACTGCACGATGCAGCGCCGTCATCAGAAGCTCATTGAAGAGAGTCCATCGCCGCACATTGGCGCGAAGACTCGTGAGAAAATGTGTGCGGCGGCCGTGAAGCTCGTGGCGGACGTTGGCTACACGAATGCCGGGACGATCGAATTCGTCGTGGATCAGGATGAAAATTTCTATTTCATTGAACTGAACGCACGTATTCAGGTCGAACATCCGGTCTCCGAAATGTTGACGGGGCGGGATCTTATCCAGGCGCAGATCTGTGTTTCGGCCAACGAACCCCTTCCGTTCAAACAGAAGGACATTCAGGCGAACGGTCACGTGATTGAGTGCCGGATCAACGCAGAAGATCCAAATTTCAATTTCGCGCCGTGTCCGGGCAAGATCACCGGGCTGAATATTCCGGGAGGCTACGGGGTCCGGTTCGATTCGCATGTACATGCGGGGTATACGGTCTCGCCGTTCTACGATTCGATGATCGGAAAACTCATTTGCTGGGGACGCGATCGCGAAGAAGCGCGTTTGCGAATGATCCGTGCCCTTTCCGAGTTCCGCATTGAAGGGATCCGCACCTCGATCTCACGTCAGCTTGAGATCCTGCGTCATCCGGTCTTCATCAACGCGCAGGGGTACACGAGTTTCATCGAGAAGGAATGGAAATGATCCAGAAGAGGAGGGGAACATTCAGAGGGTTCTCCTCCTTTCTTTTTTTCTGGAGACAGAGAAGCGTCAAAAAAGGAGGTTCCGCATGGGTCTGACCCGCCGTAATTTTGTGTTTCTGACTGCCTGCGGTACATTTTCCGGTCTGCTTGCCATGGGAGAAGAGGCTCCTTTGGGGAATGCGTCTCTTTTCGGAATGGAAAATGACGGCGTTTCTGCGGATGAACTGGTCGAAAAAATGTGGAACGTTTCCTGGGAACGTTTTTGGGCTTCGGAATCGCACGTTTTCGTGGATTACCTGACGAGCTATGTGCCGGGAGAGTACCGGAAGCATCTTCCGACGCCGGAGGAAGTCAGGCGGATCTTTCCGAATGAGTGCGGGTACGGCACCGGGATGGAAGACGGCATGATTTTTGCCGGTGCGTGGCTCACTGCCGTCGTGGACCGGGCAAAATGCGAAAGCGAACCGGGAATCCGTGCCGAAATGAAGCGTCTGGCGCATGCGGTGTTTCTAGGGATCCATTTGGCGGCGACGGTGCACTCCGATCCGGGCTTTCTTGCTCGAGCGGTCCTTCCGGCAGATGGAAAATCGGTCTACCCAAACAGTTCGCGCGACCAGTACACGCACGCGGTCCACGGTCTCTGGCACTACTATCGCAGTCCGCTGTGTGAGGGAAATGAAGCGGAAAAGGAAGAGATCCGCAAGGTCCTTTCTCTGATTGCGGACCGAATGATCCGGAATGTGATCCCGGAGAACGACTACGATTCTCTGCGTTTGGACGGAAGCCGCGACACACGGGGAATTTCGCGTATGTGGAACGTTCTGGCGCACGAAGCGGCCCGTCTTCCGATGATCTATGCCGCTGCTTGGGACACGTGCCGGGAAAGTGCGGATCTGCAGAGGGCGAAGAGAGCGGAAACGTACCTTTCAGAGTACCGGAAGTATGCGGAAAAGGCCGTCGAACAGTCGCTCGCTCTGGATGAGAAGACGCTTTTGCGCTGGGTTCCGACGTATGCGCTGCTTCAGATGCAGAGTTCTCTGGAACTGCTCTGGCATTTGGAAACGGATGAAAACGTGAAGGCGAAGCTGATCCTGGGGCTGGAACGCGGTTTCGAGCTGGCGGCGGCCCGGATGCGGAGTGCGGACGCATACTCGAAAGATCTGGACATGACGTTCCTTTTTCAGGACTGGCGCATTCAGGGCGGGGGGATCCCGTGGGGAACTCCGATCCGGCGCATCTGGTACAGTCCGCGTGAAACGGGAGAAGCGGCCATGACGCAGCTCATGTGTCCGACGAAGGAATTTCCTGCCGAAAGCCGTGAAATGCTGAATCGCGCCATTCTTCGCATTCAGCCGGACAGGGTCGCGACGAGCGGGATCTTTTACCTGATCTCCGCGTACTGGAATTTACGGGCAAAAAATGAACAGAAAATAGAAAAGGCGGCTTTTTCATGAAACGGCAGATCGGATTTGAGATCCTGGATGTGCGTACTCTCCTCAGTGCACTCCCGATTTTGGGACCGTGTGCGCCAGTAGAACGGGAGGCCGCCGAAATTTGGAGCTGGCGAGCGGACGCATTGCCGGAACTGATGGTGTGTGCCGCTGGTGCGGAGTTTCTGGAGTCTGCCTCCGGAGCGGCTTCGGATGCCGATTCAGTTTCCGACGCGGATCCGGCAGGTGATCCCGTTGGAGAAATGGCGGGCGGTTCTTCTTTTTGCGTCACTCCGCTTGCGTACGGTTTTTTCTCGGTCGAGTTTCTTCTTCCGGGAAGTTCATCCCAGTTCGTTTTTTTGACGGGCCTGCGGTCGGCGGACGTCGCGGCGATCGAGGCGGTGCTCGAGGCCCCCAGCCGCAGCGGACTGACACCTGATGCTGAAACGGAGGGTGAAGAAACCGTCTTTTCGACATCCCAATGCTTTCTGGACGATTTTTCCGGAAATTTCCCGGATGCGGAGAAAGAACGCGGAAATTCTGACGATTCCGCGATGTGCTGGGCGGCGGTGTGCGCAAATCTTCTTGAGTTTACCGGCTGGGGAAGTTCTCTTGAGGATTCGGAGACTGGCGAAAGACTTTTTTCGAATGAGGACGCCATTTTTGACGTTTTCTGCAAGAATTTCCAAAACTCGGCCGGGCATATCTTCTATGGTCTGGACTGGTTTTTGACCGGTGCGTATCCGGTTCAGGGAAACGCACTCTGGAGTCAGCTGGAAGTTGAAGGATCCGGTGGATTTCACGCAGACCACGCGGCCTTGGAGAGTGCCGAGGCCTGCCGGGACGTTTTCTCGTACGATTTTTTGCGGGATGTTTCCGATCTGGAGGAACTGACGAATGCGCTGCGCGGCGGATACGGGATCGGACTTTCGATGGGATGGTATCTTGCGCAGGCCGGGTATGTACGCGACGATGGGCATTCTGCGACCTGTTGGGGATTTCTTTACGATACGGCCTTCGGGACGGATTCTCCGGAACGCTACGTCGGTCTTCTGATTTCGGATTCCGATGATTCCAGGCAGGAAATTGCGGAAGAAAGCCCGAATGAACTTCATTTGGTTGGACTGGGATGGGACGAAAATCAGGCGGAAATGGTGAATGGCTATCCTGTTTTTCTGACGGACTATCCGGCCTCCTCCGGATCCCGTCTTCCGTTTGTGGAAACGTACGTCAAACTTGCGCCGATGAGCAGGTTTTCTGATGGCGGATCGGATGGTGAAGGAAGTGGTTTCGGGGAGAACGGAGAGACCGTTTGCCGATTTGACCTGAATGAAGACGGGAAGACGGCGATCCGCGATCTGATCCTTTTCGCACATCAGTATGGAAAAGAAACGGCGGGGAATGAAAAGGCTCAGCGTGCCGATTTCAATGGAGACGCCGGCGTGAATATTCAGGACTTGATCGCGTTTGCGAAACACTACGGACGTGAGTGCCGCGGAACGGGATCCTGTGCCATTCCGATTTCCGAAACGACGGAACTGCGGAGCATAGGGGAGACTGGCGGTGCGTCTGGAGAGAGTAGTTTCGGAATGATGGCGAGTACGTCCTGGGCCGTGAACGGAAAACTGCCAGCCGATTCTGTGCCCATTGACTGTGGGCGTCAGGATGGGGGCTGGGGGGCTGAAATTCCAGTGAGTGCGGAAATTTCTGCTGAAATATTGGACCGAATTTTTGCGGAAGGGGAGTGGGGGTCTTGAATTTTTTTTCAGGATGAGTACAATGTACGGAGAATCCGTTTTTCCACTTTCCTGTCCCTCTGGAGGATCTCATGAATATTTTGCCTGAAGAACACAGAAATGAACCGCATCGCCGCTTTAATCCGCTTCGCGGCGAATGGGTTTTGGTCTCCCCGCACCGCGGCAAGCGTCCGTGGCTTGGCCAGAAGGAAAGTCCGGCACCGAATGACCGTCCGGAATACGATCCGAAATGCTATCTTTGCCCGGGAAACACGCGGGCTGAGGGAGCAGAAAACCCGAAATACGAATCGACGTTCGTTTTCCAGAACGACTTCTCGGCACTTCTGAAAGAGACGGACGATACGGTGAAGAGTGCGTCCGAGACGCCGCTTTTCCGCAGTGAGAGCGTGCGCGGTGAGTGCCGTGTCATCTGCTTCTCGCCGCGCCATGATCTGACGCTCCCGCAGATGGAAGTTTCGGAGATCCGGCACGTTGTGGACGTTTGGACCGAGCAGACGCAGGAACTCCTTCAGAAGTACCGTTGGGTCCAGGTCTTCGAGAATAAAGGGGCGACGATGGGGTGCTCGAATCCGCATCCGCACGGGCAGATCTGGGCGTCGTCCTCCCTGCCGAATGAACCGGCTGCGGAAGATCGGAATCAGCGTGCGTTTCTCGAGCAGTACGGCCGTCCGCTTCTGTCTGTCTATCTGGAAAAGGAGCTGGAGCTTCAGGAACGTGTCGTGACGGAAAATGCCGACTGGGCCGTTCTGGTTCCTTTCTGGGCCGTGTGGCCGTTTGAGACGATCCTGCTCCCGAAGTTCAATGCGCAGCGCATTCTGGATCTGACGGATCCGCAACGAGATTCGCTTGCCGCGATCCTGAAGGAATTTCTGGGGATCTACGATCGGCTCTTTGAGACGTCATTCCCGTACTCAATGGGCTGGCATGGTGCACCGGGGCCGCTCGGCGATGTGCAGGAAACGGCACACTGGACGCTTCATGCGCATTTCTATCCGCCGCTTCTTCGCAGTGCGACAGTGAAGAAATTCATGGTCGGCTACGAAATGCTTGGCGAGCCCCAGCGCGACATCACGGCTGAACAGGCTGCGGAACGTCTCCGAGCACTCAAATAGAGCGAATTCTGAAAATGGATCCACCAGGAAGATCCTCCTCCTTTTGTGGGGAGGCTCTTTTTGAAGGGAATGCTCGACGGACCGGATTTTTTGGATCTATTCCGTCTCTTCTGTTCCCCAGAGCGTCAGGACGAGTTTTCGGCCTTCCGCGTGCAGGCGATGTTCGCAGAGGTAGATCCCCTGCCAGATCCCCATCTGCAGACGTCCGTTTCCGACCGGGATCTGAAGACTCACGCCCATGAGCGACGCCTTTCCGTGTGCCGGCATGTCGTCCCGGCCTTCCATCGTGTGTGCGTACGGAAAATTTTCAGGTGCCCAGTGGTCCTGGAGTTTCGCCAGATCGCGCGGAACGTCCGGGTCTGCGTTTTCGTTGATCGTCAGCGAGGCGGATGTGTGCTGGATGAAGACCTGAAGCATTCCGATCCGGATCCGGCGTATTTCCGGGATCTCTGCGAGTATGCGGTCCGTGATGATGTGGTTCCCCTGCGGAAAGGAAGGGAGACGAAAGATCTTTTGGTAAAATTTCATGATTTTGAGGCGTCGGACGCTTCGTTTGGGACGTTCCGAGCAGTCTGAGGGTGGATCTTGCGGGAGACGCACTTGAGTCTCTCATTTTCTCTAATGAGGTTCCATTATGCGCCGGTCTGTAAAAAAGTCAAGCAAAAATTGAGGAATTTTGGATTTAAGACGCCAGAAGGATGCTTTACGCCCAAATTGCTCTGGACGCGGCGGCGGATTTCGGATAGAATGAAAGTGCGTTTTTTTGTTTGAGCCTTTTTTTCGGACGGATCCGATTTTTTCCGGACGGATCCCGGATCGGATCATTCGCAGGATTTTTTATGTCGATTTCGAGTTCCTCCAATTTGTCTGCCTCCTCCGCAGCTCGTGGTGCATGGTGGAAGCGTTTCCTTCTTCCGGTGGTCCTCGCATTGACGCTGGCCATCATTCTGGTCCCGATGCCGCCGCTGGTGATGGACCTTTTGCTTTCGCTGAATCTCGCGTTTTCCGTCCTGCTTCTGCTCATGACGATATTCGTGCGGAAACCGTTGGATCTCAGCGTTTTCCCGACGGTCCTCCTGACGGTCGTGATGCTGCGTCTGGGACTGAATATCGCGACGACCCGTCTGATCCTCTCGCATGCCGAAGAAGCCGGGACGGAAGCCGCGGGACTGGTCGTTCAGGCATTCAGCGAGTTCGTGACGGCGGGAAATCTGGTCGTTGGCGCGATCCTGTTTCTGATCGTGCTCATCATTCAGTTTATTGTCGTGACGAAAGGCTCAGGCCGAATCAGTGAGGTGAGTGCGCGATTCACGCTGGACGCACTTCCGGGAAAGCAAATGGCGATCGACGCGGAGCTTCAGTCCGGTGCGATCTCGCAGGAAGAAGCGAAACGACGCAGAATGGCACTTGGGGACGAGGTCGACTTTTATGGTGCGATGGACGGTGCGAGCAAATTCGTCCGCGGCGACGCGGTAGCGGGTCTGGCGATCACGTTCATCAATATTTTGGGCGGTCTGGTGATCGGAATGACTCAGGGAAACCATTCTTTTGCCGAAACGCTTGCCGTCTACACGAAACTAACCATTGGCGACGGACTGGTGAGCCAGATCCCTGCGTTCCTCGTGGCAGTCGGAGCGGCACTTCTGGTGACCCGCAGCAGCCGGGAACGTGACCTGACGGAGGATGTGTCCGGCCAGCTTTTTTCAAGCCCGGTAGTTTTGGCACTGACCGGCGCAGTCCTGTTTCTTCTGGCACTCACTCCGCTGCCGAAGATCCCGCTTTTGATTTTGGGCACCGGCTGCGAAATTTTGGCGTTCATGCTTTTTTCGGACGCGAAGAAACTCGCAGAGTCAGCACGCCGACAGGCTGCGGAAGACGCAGAAAAACAGGCGGATGAAGAAGCACGCAAAGCGGCGGAAGTCCGGACGGAGGAAGCGATCCAGTCGGAAGCGATCGAGCTGGAACTTGGTGCGGAGCTGGTGCCGTGGACGCAGAGCGGGGCAGTGTTTGATCTTTTGGCGGAGATCCAGCACATTCGGCGTGTCCTGGCGAGGGAATTCGGTTTCCTCATGCCGGCAGTCCGTCTGACTTCCGGAGACGGTCTGGACGGAAATGCGTACCGGATCCGTATTGCGGGCAGTCCTGTTGCGGAGCAGGTCCTGCGGCTCGATTCACTTCTTGCGGTCGAGGGGATCTACGCGATGGGGAATGTGGAAGGACTGCAGACAAAAGAGCCGGTCCATCATCAGCCGGCAGTCTGGATCCGGCCGGAACTTCAGGATGAGGCGGAATCGCTCGGCTATGAGATCCTCCGGCCCGGTGAAGTGCTGATCCGGCATCTGAAGGAACTCGCGCTGGAATTCGCGCCGGAACTGTTGACCCTTGACGATACGCAGGCACTGCTGGATGAATTGGCGAAATCGTCTCCGACGGCCGTGCGGGACGTCGTGCCGAGCCTGCTCCGTGTACAGGAGATCCAGACGGTCCTTCAGCGTCTTTTGGCGGAACGTGTGCCGATCCGCAATCTCGGGCAGATCCTCGAAACGCTGGGGCGGTCTGTCTCTCGAACGCACCAGCCTGTCGAGTTGACGGAAGCGGTCCGCGCGGCTCAGGGACGTCTGATCGTTTCCAAATGTGTCGATGCGGACGGCGTGCTTCATGTGTTGACGCTGGAACCGGAGCTGGAAGCGAAACTTGGAGAGGGGATGGAGTTTACCGAGGATGGCGTCTCCGTTTTTCTCAGCCCGGCGGCGCAGGAAATGTTCGTGAAGCAGACTGCGTTTCAGGCCCAGCGGCTTCAAATGCTTGGGATCCCGGCCGTCCTGCTCGTCTCGCCGACGGTACGGCCCGGTGTTCGGGAACTGACTTTGGGGATCGAGCCGGCCGTTTCGGTACTTTCGTATGCGGAAGTTCCGCGAACGATGCGGCTTGAGCAGGTCGAAATGCTGCGGATGCCGGAGAGTGGTCTTCCAGACTAGAGATCTCTGGGCCTCAAATCGGCTCAACTGGAAAAGACGGTCCTTTTGGCTAATGCGTACCGGATCTGCGTCCTCAGTGGTTCCCGTGGCCGAAAGCGTGATTCCAATGGGGGCGCAATTGCTGAACGCTCCTTAATTTTGGCCAAAAAACGCGACTTTTTGCGATTTTTTGGGAAAAGTCTGAAATTTCAAGCGGTTTTTTCTTGCGAAATCGCGAAATCGGAATATAATTGGAATCAATGTGGAATTCCGTTTTTGGTTTTTTCCGATTTGATTTCAAAATTTCATTTTTTCAAGGATTTACCTATGGCCAATCTTCCCGATTATGTCGCGATGGCGAAACCCAATCCGCTTTCCAATCGTGCCCCGTGGTGGACGAACACTGCGCAGACGCTCGCGGGCGTCATGCTCTGGGTCGGTTTTTGGAATGCGATCCCGATGTCCGGCGGCGGTGCCGCAGCTGGTCTGCTTTCCTGCGGTCTTGGAACTGCGATCGTTGCGCTGATCCTCGCTGCGCTTCTCTGCCATCTTCTGTTCTATCTTATTCCGGGTAAACTCGGAATGCAGACAGGCCATCCGCTCTACATCGTGGGGACGAGTACCTACGGCGTGAACGGCGGTTTCCTGATGCCCGGTTTCCTCATGGGCGTTCTGCAGTTTGGATGGCTTGCGGTGAACAGCTGGTGGGCCGGTATCCTCCTCACCGCGCCGATCAAAGGCTGTGCCGCGACTGCGGACCAGGTCGTCGCGAACTACCCCGCGATGTTCTTCGGCATCTCGATCACGTGGGCGGTCGTCGCTGCGTTCGTCGGGCTGAAGGGAATCAAGTACGTCGCCAAGATCGCGACCTTCTTCCCGCTTATTCCGCTGACCGTCCTGCTCGTCATGTTCGCCAAAACTGCCGGCGGACTCGGCGATTTTGATGCCTCCAAAATTGGTGCGGCCGCTATTGCTGAACCGGCTGCTGTGGAAGCTCAGGCGGAAACTGCTCCGATCGCTTCGGAAGCCACTGCCGATGAAACCGCTCCGGCGGAAACTGCTGCCGCAGAAGCTGCTCCGGTCGAACCCGCCGCAGAAGCCGTCGCCGCGGAAGCCGCTCCGGTCGAACCCGCCGCGGAAGCTGCTCCGGCTGACCCCGCTGCGGAAGCGGTCGCTGCCGACGCCACTTCGGAAGCCGCTGCCGTGGAAGCTCCTGCCGCTCCGGCTGCGCCGCTCACCACGCTCGCCATCTTTAATCTGATGGGCGCGTACGTCCTTGGTTTCTTCGCGACTGCCGGTGCTGCCGGATGCGACATGGGAACGGCAAGCCGCGACGCGAAAGACGTTCGCTGGGGCGGTCTGGTCGGCGTTTTTGCCGCGACGGTCTTCTCCGGCACGATGGCTCTGGCTATTTACGCCGGTGCGTATGGTTCCGGAATCATTGGATACGATGCTCCGGTGAAAGAAACCACTTCGCTGATGAACGCCATCATGGGCGACCAGATGGGGAACGTCTTCAACTTCCTGCTTGCCGTCGCTGCTTTCCCGGCTGCGTGCTTCTCCTCGATGATCGCGGCGAACAGCTTCAAGACGACGCTGCCGAAAGTAAATCCGTTCATCTCCTGCGGTCTCGGTACGCTGGCTGCGGTCATTCTGATCCTGACCCAGGTCGCCGGTGACTGCGCGGCAGTCTTCGGTACGATCGGCGCCTCCTTCGGTCCGATCTGCGGTGCGATCGCTGCGGATTACTTCCTCTCCGGCTGCAAATGGAACGGTCCGCGTGCGGGCTTCAACCCGGCTGGGTGGATCTCCTGGTTCTTCGGTTTCTTCGTGGGTGCCTATCCGTTCTTCCAGGGACATTGCCCTGCGCTGCCGCAGGTCGCGATGCCGTGCCCGCCGCTGCTCGCGTTTGTGGTTGGCTTCGTGCTCTACTTCGTCCTCGCGTCCGTCGGTCTCCAGAGTAAAACGCTCGAAATGGAATCGGTCGTCGAAGACTAATTTCCGAGGCAGAAGTTTTGCGGTCGATCTGACTGCGTGAATTGGAAAGTGCTCCGGGATCTGTATTTTTCCTGGAGCACTTGAGCCGGTCTGGTTTCTTCGGGGAGCAGACCGGCTTTTTATGTGCACGGCATGGACGGTATAGAAAAAATGGAAAAGAAAATGCAAGACGAAATGAAAGACGAAATGAAAATGGATTCCGAAAAACTTCATGAAGAGATTCTGGAGGCTTCCCCTTTCAAGCGGGAGCAGGCGGAGGGGGAAGAGGATATTCGTGCGGCGTGGGCCGTCGGTTTTTCGCGGGCCGGAGAGATTTCAGGCATCGGGATGCAGTTTGTTCTGCCGACGATGGCTGGGTGGTGGCTTGATCAGAAGTTTGGTACGGGGATCCTCTGTTTGTGTGCCGGGGGAGTGTGCGGCGGACTGCTCGCTTTTTTCTCGCTTCTGCACATGGCGCGGCGTGATGCGAAGAAAAAATGAATGAAGGGAAGAACTGCCCGGGAACGGACGATCTGCGAGATGCGAAAAAAGGGAGAGTCTGAAGAAAACGCTCCCTTTTGAGGATCCGAACGCGTCCTTTTTTCTGCGGGACTGCGAACATTCTGAAACTTTCTGAGTTGAACGCCTGAGGGGATCCCGCCTCCAGGAGTTTGGCGTTTCTTCCGATCCTAAAGCGCAGAAGATCCTGCGTTTTCTGCGTCTATTCCAGACTCGGCCAGACGATCTTTCCCTGCCGCTGAAGCGTGCATTCTTCATAGGCACCGTAGAAATCGCAATTATTGTCCATCCAGAGCGTGAATCGGTAGAGTTCCTCTTCCGTCAGTTTCAGACCGTGGTGGTCGAACGTCAGGATCTGGTACAGTCGGCTGGCGTTTGAGCC
>CAZRGJ010000033.1:0-11118 GCA_964599445.1 uncultured Planctomycetaceae bacterium
TCGGAAACCTCGAGTCCGTAAAAAAACGCCGCGAAACCCTTCCACCGCCTGCGGCGGTCCACCTCCCTTGGAAGGGGAGGCACACAAGAAGCCCCTCTTGCGGAGGGGCTTGAACGCGCGTTTCTGAAAAATCAGATTCCCTATTTCACCGGGATCTCGATGAACGACAGCGAGTGCGGCGGAAGGGTGACGGTACCGTCCTGGACCTCAAAAACCGCCTTCTGCGGGACGACGCGGTTTTCCGCTCCCACGTCGTTGAAGTCGTCCGGAGAATTTCCGCACAGGACCGTGCCTTCGAGTTTCGCGGGCGTGCCGTTCGGAAGTTTCGAGAGATCCAGCGTCACCGGCATCGCCTTTTCCGGGTCTTTGTTGACGACCGCCAGAACGTAACGGGAACCGTCGTCGCTGACGCTCAAAACGGCATCGATCACCGGCGTCGATTTGTTTTCCCAAAGCAGCGGCGCGGACTGGAGATCGATCGGCAGAATGTTCTTCTCAAGCAGGTTGGCGTACATCCAGTACACATGGTACGTCGTCCGTTTCACGATCCCCTTCGGGTGCGTGAAGATCGCGCCGCGGCCGTTGACCGTCGGAGAGAAGCACGCCATCTTCACGTCTTCGCAGTGACGCAGACACGAATTCAGGAAGCAGGCCGTGAAGAGTCCGTCCGCCATCGTGTAGGCCGAGTTGATGTCGTTTTTGTCGCGGGCAGCGTGTTCTTCCGGGGTGGGGATGCGCGGATACGAACCGAAGGCCGGATGATGCCAGCTCCGCAGATTCCATTCGTCAAACGCGATGTGGACCTTCCCGCGGAATCCCGTTTTGTCGAGCATGGCGATGGTCCGGACGATATGATCTTCCGGACGCTGCGTCTTCATCATGCACGCGATATACGGGGCCGTATTGTTGTGGTGGACCACGAAATCATAGTATCCGTGGATCGCGATGTAGTCGATGTAGCGTCCGGCCTGCTGAAGAAGCGGAATGGTCCACGTTTCACTCGGCGTGGCGGGCGCAGCGACCTTGACCGACGGGTCGGTCGTGTAGAGCAGTTTGGCGGCTTCGCGGACCCACGGTCCCCATTCCTGCGGCGTTTTCGCTCCAAGTTCGTGCGCGCCCCAGTTTTCGTTTCCGATGCTCCAGTACTTCACGTTGAACGGCTCCTGGAAACCGTGCGCCTGACGCAGACGCCCGTAGTGTCCAATGTTCAGATTGCAGTACTCGACCCAGTCGCTGATCTCTTCCATCGTGCCGGTCCCGGCGTTTCCGCAAATATACGGTTCCGCGCCGATGAGACGGCACCATTTCACGAATTCTGCCGTGCCGAACGTGTTCGGGTCTTCCGAACGCCAGACTTTGTCGAAGACCAGCCTGCGTTCCGGTCCGACGCCGTCCATCCAATGGTACGCGGACGCGAAACAGCCTCCCGGCCAGCGGACGATGGAGGGTTTCAGAGCGCGGACCGCCTCAATGACGTCCCTGCGGAAACCGTTTTCGTCTGAAAGCGGAGACCCCGGCTCGTAAATGCCGTCGTAGACCAGACGATGGAAATGCTCGATGAAATGCCCAAAAATGAGACGGTCAAACTCAACGGGCTTCGCGTCTGCGGTACAGAAGATCGAATTCTGAAAAACGACTTCTCCCGAATTCTTCGGCTGGTCGTCCGTCTGGCAAATGTAGTCCGCCTTGATGTGTCCCCAGTCACCGCCGGCCTGCGTGTCGAAAATGACCAGTTTCGCCGTTTTTCCCTGAAATTCCGAGACGTCCCAGAATTTGACCGCAAGCCCTTCGTGTCCCTGCTGCGAGACATTGAAAAGTCCGGTCTCCTCCGCGGCTTTCTGACCGTCAACGTACAGCGCGATCCCCGTTTTCCCAGGGAAATTTCCGCCGCCGACGCGGAACGTGAGGTACTTGCGCTCGATCGTGAATTCCGGAGACGTCAGCGTCCCGACCGCCTTGTCCGCACCGGGAGCCGCGTAAGTGTTGAGCAGATTTTTGCCATGGAATCCGAAAACGCTCCCCATCCCGCACTGGAACTGTGCGCCGGGAGCGCGAAGCTGAAACGCTTCCCCTTCCGCCTTCCAGCCGTCAAGAGCTTCCGTCTCGAAATCCGCGACGACAATATCCGGGCGGGAATCGTTCTGCGCCGACGCTGCCGAGATCAGCAGGAGCGCAAAAAGCGCGAACACCGGCGCAAAGACCTTAAAAAATCGAAATTTCATGAAATTCTCCTTGAAATGTAGTCTATCCGGCAAAATACATACCGGCTCTGCCGTAAAAATACGGGGAGGGGGGAAAATAAATGCACTCTGACACGAATTTCACGGAAAACACGAAAAGACACAAAATGGATCTCAGAAACTCTTTCAGATCCCTTCGTAAATTTCGCGTTTTTCAGTAAATTTCGTGTTGAAATAATTCCGTTCCGTCCCATTATTTTAATCGAATAAAACAGAAAGTCAAGCCATGCGGACCAAAAAAATTTTTTGAAAAATTTCCCAAAATTCGCGCACCTCCCGTTGACTTTTTTTTTTTTCTTGAAGTATACTTAGGTCTTTGGAGATATTTTCCAGATCCAAACCGTATCGATCAAGGAGACTCAAATGAAAAAAATCATCGCTTTGCTGCTCGTTTCCATTTTCCTGGGACTCACCGGATGCAGTGCCCCTCCCGACCACGATCCGACCAAAACTGGAGGCGGCGGTCATCAGCAGCCGTACGATCCGGGAACCGGACGCTACAGATAGGCAAAACGTTTTAAAACTGTCCCTCTTTCCTGTTTTCTCGAACCACTGAAAGAGGGACCTTTTTTATACTCACCGTCCCAGACGCATCGGGATCCCGGCGTCGGCCATGAATCGTTTGGCGTCCTGGATGGTGAATTCTCCGTAATGGAAGATGCTTGCGGCGAGGACCGCGTCGGCGTGTCCGATCTTGACGGCCTCGACCAGGTGAGTGAGGTTTCCGGCACCACCGCTGGCGACGACGGGGATCGAAACAGCATCGGCGACCGCTCGCGTGATCTCCAGATCGTATCCGTCTTTCGTCCCGTCAGCGTCCATGCTCGTCAGGACGATCTCGCCCGCGCCGAGTTCCTCGACTCTCTTTGCCCACTCGACCGCCTGAAGTCCCGTCGGGATGCGCCCGCCGTTGATGAAAACTCCCCAGACTTCCCGACCGTCTTTCATGACGCGCTTCGGATCGATATTCACGGTGATGCACTGACTTCCGAAACGGCGCGCCGACTCACGGATGAGTTCCGGATCACGCACCGCAGCGGAATTGATGGAGACTTTGTCGCTTCCGGCATTCAGCAGTGCGCGAATGTCGTCGATCGAGCGGATGCCGCCTCCGACAGTGACGGGCATGAAGCACTGTTCTGCTGTCCTGCGCACGACGTCCAGCATGATCCCGCGCTCTTCATGGCTTGCCGTGATGTCGAGAAAGACCAGCTCGTCCGCCCCTTCCAGCTCGTACCGTTTTGCCGTCTCGACCGGGTCGCCGGCATCGCGGAGTTCCAGAAAGTTGGTCCCCTTCACCACTCGGCCGCAATGGACGTCGAGACACGGAATGATTCGTTTCGCCAACATAAAAAATCGTCTTTCGTTTCGTTAAATCAAAATCAGCGGCACACTTCCGCGAGTTCCCGGACCCACAGCAGGACGCGCATCCCGACCGGGATCAGAAGACCGTTCTGCCAAACCGCCGCGAGCATGAAACCGTTTTCGTTGTCGTAAAATTTCGCTTCACCGCAAAACGGCAGGATCCGCCGCAGGTCCGCCATTCGTTTCTGAAACCTTCTCCGAACATCCGCCTCGGGAATATCGTGTCCTCCGCGCCTTACCCGGTTCGCGATGCGGCAAAGGCTTTCCTCCAGGGCCCCAGCCCAATATAGTGCATTCGGATCTGAAATCCGCACGCCAGTGCTTCCTGCACCGTCTCCAGAGGCTGCCGCCCAGAAAGCGTGGTTTCCTGAGTGAAAGAAATTCCGTTTTCCAGGCAATTGCGGATCTGCTCCAGTGCCGCTTTTCCACCGGCAAGCCGATCTCCGCCATAAGCGGCCGTCAGCCGGTCCGTGTCGATGAAAGATCCCAGTTCATTGTTCGGCTGTGCAAGCAGCGATCCCGCAAAACTGCTCTTTCCGACTCCGTCAACGCCCGCAATGAGCGTAAACGTTTTCTGCATTTCTTTTCCTGTTTCTTTCCCTCTGATACTTAAACCGGAATGCACTCTTCAGGTACTTCCGCGAGTTCCCGGCCCCGCACGGAGAAAACTCAAACTTCCAGTTTCGCGAACTCGGCGACTGCGTCTTCGAGCCGACTGTACTCGAAACGCCAGCAATCGCAGTGGTGGATGATGTTCGCGACGGTCTCGAAGCCCTTCTGCCCCAGCATACTATAGCCCCGGCCGTGCCCTCCGAACTTGATGAGCGCCTCGGCTTTTTCCCACGGCGTCCATTTCGGCTCGCTCCCCGGGACGTACTTCGGAAAGATGATCCATCGCGGAGCAGGGCGGTCCAGCATCCGGTCAACGGCACTCTTGAGCGGCTTGACGTGCGTGACGCGCCCCTTCGTCGTCTCCGGATACGTCAGCGAGAACGTCAGGTCCGGATGAAACGCCTTCAGGACGTCGATCGATTCATTCTTCAGACAGATCGGACGCGGCACCGGGACCATCCGCGCGATGGGCGGTTCCCCGTCCTTCAGAGTCACCGTGTCTTCCGGGTCGATGAGCGTCAGTTCATCCGAAAGCAGCCTCCATCCGGAGAACGCCAGCGCGGCAGCCAGCGTACTCTTTCCGTCGCCGGAATCGGCCGCCAGGATCAGTCCGCGTCCGTCTTTCTCCAGCATCGCCGCGTGAAAGACGATCCAGTGAAAGAGATTCAGCCACAGGCACCAGTTCATGCCCCATTCCAGGATCGCGCCGGCCTGATTCTGATGAAAGACTCCGAATGGCTCCGCATTGTCGAGAAAAAGCCTCGCTTGTGGCTTCACGAGCTGCCGGAGCAGCCCACCCTCCGGAACGACGCGGACATGAAAATCCGTCCAATCGCTCTCCGAAAGTTTCGGATAGTCCGAGTACATTTTCTCAACAGCCTGCACGACGCAGGGAATTTTGGAGTCGATCCGATACGCAAACGGACCAACGGAAAAATGGAATCGAGCCATGAGATCCAACCTGAAAAAATAAAAAACTCGAAAATTCCGCCACCAGTCCTGTGCATTATACTCGAAATCATGAAAGATTTCAAGAATCCCCACGTCAAAATTCTTCGCATTTCCGGAAATCGACCAGTCGAGTAGGCTTTCCTTTTTCAAAATATCCGCCGACACAGAACGTTTTTTCGGGATGAATTACGAATAAATTTTGGAAAAAGCATGAGAAAACCGGAAAAAAAACGCTGCCGGGGCTTGCACAAAATCCGATTTCAGAATAAGATAGTAGAGAAAAGATTTTTTTGTCAAGAAAGGAAGATCCCATGAAAGCCATTTTTTACTCCACCCTGTTGGTGTGCCTTGCTTTCTGTTCAGCCGTCCTGGCTGAAAACGCCGACTATTCCCGGGACGAAGCCTACCGCGGACCTCACGCATCTGTCGTCTCGCAGGATCAGAAATTCGTTTACGTCGTAGAGTTTGACGGAGCCAAAGTCATCCAGATCGACACGGCTTCGTATCAGGTCACGAAAGAGATCGCGGTCGCCGGTACGCCGACTGCTGCCGTTCTCTGGCAGAATGACTCGAAACTCCTCGTGACGGCCGCTCCGCAGGGAAAAGTCCTCTGCATCGACATCGCCAGCGGAAATGTTGACTGGGAAACCGCCGTCGGCTACTGCCCGGAAAGCATCGTCGTTCATCCGAACGGCAAGCTCGCCTACACGGCCAACCGCTACTCGACGGACATCTCGGTTGTCGATCTGGAAGCGAAAAAAGAGATCAAGCGCGTCAAGGCGCTCCACGAGCCGATCTCCGTCGACATCACGCCGGACGGCAAGACGGTCTACGCCGCCAACTATCTGCCGATCGATCCCTCCGACGGATACGATGTCGCGGCAGAAGTCACCTGGATGGATACCGAAACCTACGAGACCGGAAATATCCGCCTGCTCAACGGCTGCGTTTCTCTCCATGAAGTGAAAGTCTCCGCAGACGGCAAATACGCGTTCGTGACGAACAACCTGGCCCGCTACCAGATGCCGACCACGCAGCTGGAACGCGGCTGGATGAACACGAACGCCGTCGCCATCATCGATGCGCAGGCCCGTAAACTCATCAACGTCGTGCTTCTGGACGACATCGACCTCGGTGCCGCCAATCCGTGGGGCGTCGACATGACCGACGACGGCAAATCGCTCATCGTCTCCCATGCCGGTACCCATGAGATCAGCATCATCGACGCGGCCGCCATGTTCGATAAACTGACCAAGATCGCCGAAGCGGAAGAATCCTCCGACGCTCAGGGCCAGAAGAGCAACTACGGCTACAGTTCCGCCTCCAGTGCCGACGTTCCGAACGACCTCGCCTTCCTCGTCGGTCTGCGTACCCGCGTGAAACTCTCCGGAAACGGTCCGCGTACGGTCTCCCTGGCCAACGGGAAAGCCTTCATCCCGATGTACTTCAGCGATACGATCAGCGTCGTGGATCTCGAAAGCAAAAAAGAGGTCCAGAGCATGGTCCTCAACCCGAATTTCGAGCTGAGCCTGGCGCGTAAAGGGATCCTGACCTTCAACGACGGCGAAGCGTGCTTCCAGCAATGGCAGTCCTGCGCCTCGTGCCATCCGTACACGCGTATGGACGGTCTGAACTGGGACCTCATGAACGACGGCCTCGGCAATCCGAAGAACGCGAAATCCCTGCTTCTCTCGCACGAAACGCCCCCGACGATGATCTCCGGCATTCGTGCTGACGCGGAACACTGCGTCCGCTCGGGCTTCAAGCACATCCTCTTCTCGGTCCGTCCGGAATCCGACATGGTCTCGATCGACGAATACCTCAAGACCATGAAACCGCTCCCCAGCCCGGCTCTGGTCAATGGCGAACTCTCGGAAGCAGCCAAACGCGGAAAGGACGTCTTCTACCGCGTCAACTGCCATCAGTGCCATGACCCGGAATGGTACTATACCGACATGCAGATGCACGACGTCAACACGGAAAACCCGTTTGACCGCCGCCGCGATTTCGACTGCCCGACGCTTTGCGAAGTCTGGCGTACCGCGCCGTATCTGCACGACGGACGCTACCCGACGCTCTACCAGCTCTTCAAGGACGGCCAGCACGGCGTCCAGAAGGGAGCGGTCGACAAACTGACGGAACAGGAACTGCAGGACCTCTGCGAATTCGTTCGTTCACTCTAATCGAAACCTGACGAGATCGGGATCCGGGCTTTCTGCCTGGATCTCGACCGGAAGCTCTGGGAGCAGACTGACCGTCTGCTCCTTTTTTTAGACTATTCATGGAAGATTTTCTCACCTTTTCTGCAAATATTTTCCAAAAAAATGAAAATTGCTCTGGATTTTCTTTCCGGAAAAAACTAAAATGGAATCGATTTTATTTTCGATCCCCCAAAGAGTGCCATGCAAAACCAACAGAATCGCCATTCCGCAAATCAAATTTCACGCCGGGACGTCCTGCGTCTGACGGTCTGTCTGGTTTTCTGCACGCTGTTTCTCGGAAACTTCACCGGCTGCGTCCGCCGCAGAATGACCATCAACAGTAATCCGCAGGGTGCGATGGTCTACGTCGACGGACATCAGATCGGAAAAACACCGGTCTCTACCGACTTCACGTACTATGGGACCCGCAATATCCGGCTCGAGCTGGAAAACCATCAGACGCTGAACGTGAAGCAGAAGATCACTCCGCCATGGTACCAGTTTCCGCCTTTTGAATTTTTTGCGGAAACGTGCACTCCGGCCGACATCAAAGACGATCGGATCTGGACTTACGATCTCCAGCAAAAAACAGCATCCAGCGATGAGCAGGTCCTTGAACGCGCCAAAAACTTCTCCTACGAAGGAAGCCGAAGCGTCAACGAAGACGGTTCTCTGGGGGCTCCCATCACGTCGCAAAATTTTCATTCCAAAGACGGCAGCCATTCAAACGGCACGGCTCCGAACGGAAGTGACCCGAACGGCACGACTCTGAACGGAAGTGCCCCGAATGCCGGAGCCAACACAGCACAGCAGAAAACTCCCCAGGAAGTGCCTCCAACGCCGGCAGATCCCAACGCATTTCCCACTGGAAGCGCGGACTGGGACACGCCCTACCGTTACCCGAAAAATATCCCCCCAAAAGCCTACTGACGTCCCGCAAGATCCGCCATTCGGCAAACCAGCCGGATACCGGGAGCTGCGGGACTTTCCATGTTTCGTTTTCTTTTTCCATGTCCGGAGAAACGTATGAATCTCACCGCACTTTTGCTGTCGCTGGCCTTCCTGCCGACAGTCCTGACGCCCGCGAACTCCACCCAATTTTTCATTCCGCCAGACACCGGATCCGCCATCGTGTTCGAATCGGCTCCATCTTCGGAAACATCTTCGGAAAAAAATGCGCCAAATACGCCCTCTGCCGACTCCTCAAACCGTACAGACCGGCGGGAAACGGAATTCATTCTCTACGGCGTCGGCGGGCAGGAACTTCAGCGGCTGAACGCACAGACACAGGCGATTCCGAACTCCGAAAAAAAACGCGTCGTTCTGGAACTCGCACTCCCGCAGGGATACTATGAACTGGTCTCCGCCGAAACGGGCCAGACCTTCGGAGTCGTTTCGCTCCCGGCATTCTGCGAAAATGAAACGCAGGATCTCCAGAAACTCGCAGATCCATTTTTTGCGATCGACGGCGCAATGTCGTGGCTGGTGTGCCAGAAAAATTTCGACCGCCAGCGGGACGAAATGGTACAGATCGCGCGGAGAAGCGGCATCGGAATGATTCGGGATCGTCTGAGCTGGAGCGGATGCCAGACTGCCCCGGGTGAGGAAAACATCCAGCTCGAAACCCTCCGCCGCTACGATTCCTGCCGAAAAACGGCAATGCGCCGCGGAGTCCTCGTTCTGGAACTCTGCCATGATGCTCCGTCATGGATGGAAAAAACGGGAACCCGGTATCCGAAAGATCTCCACGCAGCCCGCGATTTCTGGAATTTCGTCACTCCGGCATGGAATCGGACCTGGGGCGGTATGGAAGTCTGGAATGAACCGGACATTTCCTTCGGCGGCGATCTGCCGGCTGACCAGTACGCAGCCATCCTGAAAACGGCCGCGTATCAGCAGCAGAATTCTCCGTCCGAAAAACAGAAACTCCACGAAACCGGCTCACGAACTCCGCTGGTCGGCGGCGTCATGGCGACATGCCATCGCAAATGGCTCGATACGGCACACGAATGTGGAGTACTCGACTGCTGCGATGTTTTCAGCTTCCACACTTACGCAAAAGCCCCTGCGGTCGAAAAGATCTACGGCAATTTCCAGGCGTGGCTGCGTGATTCCGGTCAGCCTGCCAAGCCGATGTGGCTCACGGAATGCGGAAGACCCTGGACTCTCGGTCCCGGCCGACCTCCGCGGGAGCAGGATCTCACCAGCGCGATCGACATCGTGATGAAAGGCGTCGAAGCCAAAGCGTTCGGCATCCAGCGGTACTTCCCGTTCGTTTTTCCGTACTATGAGGAGCGCGAACATAATTTCGGCATGATGTCCCGCGACTACACGCCGCTGCGTTCGATCGCGGCTTACGCACAGTTCGTCCGCGTCATGGCGCATCGGGAATATCTCGGAGATCTGCCGCTCCCGAAGACTGGAAACTGGACCCACGCCCGCGTCTTTTCTCCCTCCAGTTCCGGATCTGCTTCTCTTTCAGACGCGGAGAAAAAGGCTCTCGTCGCCGTTCTTTACGCTCCCGACATTGCCTCGGGCACACTCGCACTTCCCTGTCCGATTCTTCGTGCGGAACGGGTCACGGGCGAACTTCTGCCGATCGATCCCCAGACCAATTCTCTGGAATCCCCGGATGGTTTCGTTTACGTCTGGATCGCGGAAGCGGAGGCCCGAAAGTTCCTCAATACGCAGACGAACATGAATCGCTTCCATGCCGAAAAACTGGGAGACTCCAATGCCGAAACCGACATGAAAGCCAACATTTCGCCCATCGTTCTCCGATACGAACTGGACGAAGAGAAGGTCCGCTGGACGGCCTCCGGCTATCTGTTCCCCACAAACTGCGAGGAAGAGATCTCGATGAAATTTACCGTCTCCAATCTCTCCGGAACGGCAAAAACCGTCCCCGTTTCCTTCCGCGCATTGTGCGCAGGGACGAAACTTCGCGGTCCCTCCGAGATCACCGTGCCGGCAAACGGGACCGCGTCCTTTGACCTTCAGGTCTTTCCGGGAACGGAGTACCTGAAAACTCACGAATTCTGCCCCATCGAGATCACGGCAGAGGACCGCATCGTCGTGAAGTTCCGCACCGCAGTCACGCTGAAACAGCTCGTCTCGGCAACTGCGGCCTCCCAAAGGATCGAGCTGCTCGACCTGTCCCGATGGAGGCACTCCTCCGCAGCCTGCTGCGATGAAAGAAAATTCGCGCAGTCCGGCGATACGTGGACCCTCATGGCTCACTTTACGGAGGGAGACCACTGGATCTATCCGCACTTCACGCTTCCGGAAGATGTGGATCTCTCCCAATTTGACGGTATCATCGTTCAGGCAAGATGCTGGGATTTCCACAACAAAACGCAGATCCGATTCTTCGCCTACCAGCCGGAAGGGGCTTTCTTCACCTCGGACAGCATCATCCCGACAGACGGCGAATGGCATTCTGTGCAGATCCCGTTCTCAAATCTGTCGCTCTGTACGGCTGCCGGCGGCGGATATGCTGGAGAATTTGAACCTCAAAAAGTGCGCGACATCTCGTTCGGAGCAAACACGAAAGGGGAATCGGTCATCGTAGAGGTCAAAGATTTCATCCTCTACAAAAAATAAACTCTTGGAAAAAAGAAAAACGCTGTCCCCGAAAAGACAGCGTTTTTTTATTTTTTGAGAAAAAGAATTTCAGATTACTCTTCTTCAACTTCTTCTTCGTCTTCAACGACTTCTTCTTCAGCTTCTTCGTCTTCAACGACTTCTTC
>CAZRGJ010000033.1:11218-14380 GCA_964599445.1 uncultured Planctomycetaceae bacterium
ACGACTTCTTCTTCAGCTTCTTCGTCTTCGACGACTTCTTCTTCAGCTTCTTCGTCGGCGACAGCTTCTTCAGCTTCTTCGTCGGCGGCTTCTTCAGCTTCTTCGTCGGCGGCTTCTTCAGCCGGTTCTTCAGCAGCAGCTTCTTCTGCCGCTTCTTCGTCTGCGGCTTCTTCAGCAGCTTCTTCGGCCGGTTCCGCAACCGGAACAGCTTCCGCAGCCGGAGCTTCCGTCACTTCAGCCGGAGCCGGAACGGACACTTCGGGAGCAGCTTCTTCAACCGGAACATCCTGGACAGCCGGAGCGACTTCCGCAGCCGGGGCAGCTTCTTCAGCTTTCACTTCTTCTGCTTTGGCTTCTTCAGCCGGAGCAGCTTCTGCCGGTTTCACTTCTTCAGCCGGGGCAGCCGGAGCGGCCGGGGCGGCTTCTTCAGCTTTTGCATCTTCAGCCGGGGCAGCCGGAGCAGCAGCGGCGGCTTCTTCCTTGGCTTTCACTGCACTACAGCAGGCCGGAACCGTCTTAATATTGTCTTCCTGAACCTGAGCGCAGGCTTTCGGAGCGCGATAGATCGCACGACGCAGACCTGCTTCAACATTCACGGCAACAAACATAACCGCGACTGCGGTAATCATCATAGCAAAGTTACCAATCTGGCGCATTCCAGAATCTCCTTAAAAAATTTTAGTGGGAAAATTTTCCAAATTCTTTTTTATTTTATTCGGCAAAATTTTCATTCCTGTTTGAAAATTCCGATCCTCTTTCGAAGACAAAACTCTCTGAAAAATTTCAAATTTTACCGAGCGAGTCAAACACTCACTGAGTGATTCCTCAATCTACTTCTATTTTAACTCATTTTTCAATTAATTCAACCACTCTCACCCATTTTCGGCAAAAAAATTACCAAAAATCTACAAATTTTCCATTTTCCGCACGCGATACATCTTCTCAGCTGAATTTTGGGGCACCTGTAGCGTTTTTTTTGATTATTTCGTTTTATTTTGGGACTAATTTTTCATTTTTTGCCTGCACTGAAAATTCCCTCCCGCATATTCGCACCAAAAAATCCGCAAAATCATAAAATTCATCGCGTCTTTCTCGTTTTTGATGCCTGTTTGTCGAAAAAAATTTCAAATTTTTATTTCATACGACCCACACAGACGCTACCATCTGACCCCAAAAACACAGATCTGGCTTTTTCTGAAATTTTCGATTTCAGAAATTTAAAGTTTTTTTCAGAATCCACTTCCTCCAGTTTGCCGAACCTCGATCAAAATCAGGGGTTCGATTCGCTGTGTCGTATTCAGCAAATTGAAAGAATTTCCTTCGCCAGCCGAGGTCAGGGGCGGGGTAAGCCCCGGTGAAAGAAGGAAGATCTTCTCGCTATTCCATCGGTAGCGTTCCCGAAAACGAAACTGTCCGATCAGCGGAACTTCGATCTTTTCGGTATCCTTTCCCATTTTAGTGTACTTCGTCATGTTGATCGAAAAGAGCCGGTCCAGATGATTTACCTGAAATTTGATCTGCGCATCCACCAGCCCGCCGTTCAACGAAGCCAGCGGCATCATCTCAAACGTAAATCCGTCGTCCATCAGCCCGCCATCAGCCCTCTCGCCGTCAGCCGGAGCTTCCGTCTGGACACTTCGCGTGTATCGCCGGGTCCGGATCCATTTCAGCTCCATTCGCTGTCCGTTCGGCACCGCTTTGGTCTCGACCGTATGATCCACAAATCCCGGTGAATCTTCCAAAATGTCCAACACAGACCGAAGGTCATCCGGACGGATCGTCCAGGCCTGCGATCCCATGGAAAAACTCGGGACCTGAGTTAGCAGGTTCCCCATTTTCTGCCTCCAATACGGCGAACTTACGGTAAAGATCCTGACGCGAAAATGATGCGAGACCGGATCGATCCCGGTGAAACGCTGCACGACTTCCTTGACCTGAAGCTGGACCTGCGGAATATGGTAGACATTCACGCTGTTTCTCGTTACGTTCAGCACCGCCGGGATCTCTGAATGCCAGACTTCAAACCCGGTCTCCATCAGGATCCAGTCCATGACGGCGGTTTCTGGACAGCTCATCTGCGGAAAATGCGACGTGTATGCCGAAATATCATACGACTGCCAGATCTGCCCATGCTGATTCGGCAAAGTCTGGATCTGCGCCTCGGCAGGTGCCGTGAAAAAGAGCAAAACACAGGAGCCGCAAAAAAGTCCAACGAGCAGCAGAAAACGCCAGAACCCTTTTTTTTCCATCTTCTTTTTCTCCCTTTTTCCATCATCCCGCAAAATACCAGACATTCCGTTCTCTGAAATCAGACCGGAAATTCCTGATCCGGAAAGAAAAAGAGGGGGACTCTGCGGGAATCCCTCCTCTTTCTCGATTCAAAATCTCCGCGTCGATCCGGTTTCCCAAATCGCGGTTTTCTCCGAAGCTCAGTCTTCTTCATCCAGCTGCTCTTCGATCTCTGCCGTGAACTGGTAGTTGGAGTAAACGGCTGAGACGTCATCGTGATCTTCCAGACGGCTGATCAGACGCTGGATCTTCTGCGCGTCTTCCAGATCGGAGATCTCGATCGTGTTCTGCGGAATACGGGAAATATTCGCCTCGACGACGGAAACTTCCGCCTTTTCAAGTGCTTCCGCCAGCGCGGTGAAGTTTTCCGGCTCGCAGGTGATCTCGTAGATCCCGTCGCTCAGCGAATAGTCGCCGTCGACTTCCATGAGCAGTTCCATGAGAGCTTCTTCATCTATCTTCTCTTCTTCCACGACGACCAGACCTTTACGGTCGAACATGTATCCGACGCAGCCGGTGTTGCCCATTTTGCCGCCGCAGGATTCAAAGATCTTGCGCACTTCCGGAGCCGTACGATTTCGATTGTCCGTCAGGATCTCGCAGATGACCGCAGTACCGGCACATCCGTAACCTTCATAGAGGATCTCTTCCATGACGGCGCCGGCAGAAGCCTCACCCGAACCTTTTTTGATCGCACGTTCAATATTGTCGCGCGGCATACCGACCGACTTGGCCGCATCCACCGCAAGACGAAGACGTGCGTTCATGGACGGATCCGAACCGCCGCGGGCAGCCGTGATGATGCTCTTCGCCAGACGGCTCCAGACCTTGCCTTTCTTCGCGTCGACGGCAGCCTTCTTGTGCTTGATATTC
>CAZRGJ010000034.1:0-10794 GCA_964599445.1 uncultured Planctomycetaceae bacterium
AATTCGTCACCGGAGGTGAAGACGTCCAGCGAGATGACCGGAATCGATTTGTCCGCGTTCGTCAGATCGATCACGTAGTCGCCGATGATGGTGGTCGCCGCAGCACCGGAAAGCGCGGCGTACGTATCGTAGGTCGTGGTTCCGAAATCGCCAACGGCAAGCTGTTTTGTCTCCACCGTGCCGTTTTCGGGTGCGATCGTGCCGCCGAACTGCGTGAATTTCTTTGTGCGGTTGGAGTTCCAGTCGGTTTTGCGTTCATGACCGTAGCCTTCAATGACTTTCGCGTTAAGCGTACCGCCGGTGAAGAGGAACGGGACCTGGATCTTACCGGAGTTGGCGCTCAGGTCGGTGGGGATGACGTTGAGCGTACCGCCGCTCATGGTCAGAAGCGGGGCGGAGGGGCCCTGATGTCCGACGATGCGGTACGTATTGAGTGTACCGCCGCTCAGATTGTACGCACCGGTGGATTGTTTGCTGCCGTTACCTCCGAAAGTGAGTCCGACCTCCTGTTTCCAGGCAGCCGTGCCTCCCGTTTTCTTGTTTCCCGTGGCCCAGATCTCGACCAGACCGCCCGTCTGATTCACAGTCGCCGTCTGGTCTGCGACGCCGCCGTATCCGAGGCAGAATGTATCCGAAATGTTCATCATCGCGTTTTCGCTGACGTTGATCTCAATATTTCCGGACCCGCCGGCAAGCAGAACTCCGTTGAGGAATTTGCTGTTTCCGCTCAGGTTCAGCGCGGCATTCGTTCCGGCTGCTTCGCCGAAGTAAACGCGCGTGTTCGTAAAGAAGACCGCATTGTCCGTGAAGCTCGCATTCAGTTTGCCGCCGTCGCCGAGGTGCACGATGTAGGCTTCCTGATGACGCGGCAGTGTTTCGCCATCCGCGGGACCGAAGTAGAAGACTGAGTTTTTCGAGAAGTCCATCGTGACTTCCGTACCGGCCTTTGCGATCTCAAAGTTTCGGTCATTCAGGCCGCGGAATTGAAGGACCGCGTTATCTGTGGCGGAAATGGCCACGTTGCCGGTCTTGCCAAAGTAGGTTTTTGAGGCGTTCGTCGCGTCGTAGTTGATGAACGCGTGCGCGTCACCGGACATGGCGAGCGTGCCTGCGTTGAGATTCACGATGTTTTTGAATTCGGTTTTCCCGCCGGTGAGCGTCATCGTCACGTTATCGAAGGTGGTGATGTCGTTGAACGTCATGTTTCCGGCCGAGGTGATCGTGCCGTTTTTCTGGGCGTATGTGCCCGTGAGGTCCAGAGAACCGGTCTGTCCGACGGCGATGTTCGCGGAACCTTCACCCTGCGAGAGTTTTCCGATCGCGGCAGTACCGTTGACGGTGAGCGTGCCGGATCCGGTGGATTCCACGCCAAGGAAAATGGCGCTCATGTCGATCTTCGCCCCGGCATCCACAACCAGTTCGCCCGTGCCCGCGACGCCGATCTGGTTGACCGCACTGCTCTGGATGACCGCGTTGTTCGTGACGGTGACTTTTCCGGAATCGCCCTGATTCTGTGCGACGTAAAGAGACGGGAGACTGTCGATACTCGTGTTCAGGACCGCGCCGGCCGCGTTCGGGCTGTTACCCACTTCAGAGCTGCCGACGTAGACTGCCGTAGAAACCGCGGGATCCGCGCTCCATTTTCCGGCAGCCTGATCCCACCAGCAGACGCCCGCATCCTTGACGAGGACACCGTAGAGACCGAAGAGACCGTTGCCGTAGTTTTCCACGACGCCGGACCACGCGAGTCCGCTGCCTTTGATCTGGTCTTCCCAGCCGTAGCTGGAGACGATGGAAGCATCGAATTCCTTCGCGGTCATGAGGAGGACTTTCGTCGGGTCGGAGGCCAGATCGTAGGTCCCGCTGTTGACGTTTCCGAGGAGGTCGGCCGCGAGGTTGATCCTGACGCCGTCGCCGCCGATGTTGGCTTTTCCGCCGTCCGTGCCGTCCGCGCAGACGATTTTCACCGCGTCATTCAGAGTGCTGAAATCGGTGGAGAATTCGCCGATGTCGAGCTTGACGGAACCGGCGGTCAGGTCGTAGTTTCCGATGATGGTGGTCGTGGCGATGCCCGTTTCGCTCGCGGCGAAGGCATTATTCACGATGGAGCCTCCGTCCGGAGAAAGGACGCCGCCCATCTGGGTGAATGTGCCGTTCGGCATGTAGTCGTATGACGCGAGCTGATCCGCGGCTTCCGACGAATTGTACGGCGCACGGGCGTAGATCGTCTCGACATTCAGCGTGCCGCCGAGCATTTCTGTCGGGACGGAGAGGATACCATAGTACTTGTCCGTCACGCCGTTGGAGATGATGTTCACCTCGCCGTCGCCGGAGATGGTCAGAAGCGGATTCGCCGCCTTGACTGCTGTCCCGACGCGGAGCGTGTTGAGCTGTCCTCCGGAAATGTGCCAGTTCATGGAACCAGATTGATTTGCCAATGAGGTTCCATTACTGTTTACACTGAATTGAATGCCGGCCTGGTAGGTTCTTGCTCCCTGGACAAAGTCTTCGTTGCTGATGAATCCAGGATTTCTCCGCAGTCCCCAGCCGTAGTCCGCATTGCCCCAGATGTTGGCGACGCCGCCGGTCTGCGTGATCTGTTCGTTGTTTTCATAAAAGTTGACGACGAACTGCCCCTGCGCGGTGAGTGTACCGCCGGAGATCTTCACGTTCGTAGCACCGTGGGAACCGAGGGTGGTCTCACGATTCAGCCAAAGCTCACCGCCAGTGATGTTGATGTTTACTTTGGAGCCGTTGTCTTCGGACGTAATGAATTTGCCGTTGACGGCGACGCGCCCTCCGCTGAGATTGAAATCGGCCTCTGACGATCCGTCATCGCCCAGATTCATTTCACCGTTGACGGTCACGTTCCCGCTGTTGACGTTCAGAATGGACTTCCCGCCATTGTATCCGTTGCCGCTGATGAAAAGGCGGTTCACCGTGACGGCGGGTCCTTCGGTTCCTTTCGCGCCGATGGTCAGTGTGGAGACCTGATTTTTGTCCGTGGAACCAATGTCGAAGTTCTTCCCGGTCAGTGCGCCGGAGAGGATGGAGACGTTCGCGGCATTGCGCGCGATGAAGTTTCCGCCGAAGTTTACTGTACCGTTTGAGGTGAACTTCGCGCCGTTTTTGAGGTCTACGTTGCCGGTCGTAGTGAGTGTGCCGCCTTCCGCGACCGTGATGTTTGCCGCACCTGCGCCCGCGGTGATGGTGTCGAAGTTTGCCTGCCCGTTCACGTTGAGTACCGCGCTGGAGCCGGCGAGTTCCGCCATCGTCGTCGCGCCGGTGACTTCGTAGACGCCGCCTTTCTGAATGTTCAGCGTTGCGGAGGAGGTCCCCATCGCCATTTTCAGCGTGTTGGAGCCGATGGATTCTCCGGACTGAATGGAGGCCAGTGCGTTTCCATGGGCTGCGTCGCCGAAAACGTGATCCTTGAAGAGGAACGCGTTGCCTGCGTCACCGTTGTCGTCGGTCCAGGAACCGCGCGTCGTGAACGTGTTTCCGGAACCGGTTCCGCCTTTCCAGTAGAACGGGCCGGTCGTGCCGTAGGTGACGCTCAGACGGACATTGTTTCCGTCGGTCGTGTACGTGTAGTTCGAGACGTTCGTCCCGCCGGCCAGTACACCGAAATTACTTCCGGTCGTGAGCGACCCGGCATTCAGGACGTCGTATGAGATCGTGCCGGCCGTGGCGGTCGAAGTGTCGCGGACGATGATCGTGCCGTTCAGGTCCGCAGCCCCGGTGACGGAGATCGTATCGTTTCCGTCGTCCATTCTGTCAATGAAGATCGAGCCGGCATCCTGATTGAATCCTCCGGTGATCGTGGTGGACGATTTGCTGTGATTGGCGACAGTCAGAATACTGTTTTTGGTGTCCCACGCAGCCGTGTTCGGAGACAGGATGCCGCCGAGCTGGTCGAACGTGTCGTTTTTCATGTTGGACGCATCGACTTTCAGGACGTTCAGCGTACCGCCAAGGAAGAGCGTTGGGACGCTCAGCGTGCCGAACTGCGCCGCGTCGTTTGCGGAGAGGTTCGTGACCGAGACGATGTTGGCCGTTCCGCCGGTCATGATGAATTCCTTCGCGCCGGCGAGCGTCTGCTGGTCGGCCGTGAGTCCGATGTCCGCGTAAATGCCGAGTCGGTCCGTGTTGGTGTGCGTCGTGGTGGTCGAGGGATCGTAGAGAGCTTCATCGTAAGCGTTGGAGTTTGCCGCGATGCGCACGGTGTTGAACGTGCCGTCAGACAGGATGTACTGTCCGGAGGGTTTGTTCATGGCGTTCGCGTTTTCACCGCGTCCTGATGCAGTAAAGCCGAGGCCGGAAATGCTGGTCCACTGCCGGCCGGTGGACATAATGTTCGCGGTACCCCCGGCCTGATTGATGATCCCCATGTAGGAAAGCGTTTCGTTGCCTTCCTTGTTTCCGCGCCAGCCGAGAACGAGGTTGCCGGGAACGTTAAATTTCGAGCCTTCAGCAAGGTTGAGCGTCGCTTGACCACTGGAACCGAGCAGACCGCTCATGATGAGCGTGCCGCCTGGATTGACGTTGATGGTGCTTTTCGTATTAAAGTTTTCGCCGAAGCAGAAGTTGTTGACGTCGGTCATCTGATAAAATGTACCGTTGACGTCAAAGATCGCGTGGCTGCCAGCCTGTTGTCCCATGACTGGACGGTTGGACGTCAGATTAAACGTACCGTCAATGATAAAACGGGTCGTTTTGTTCTCCGCGCCCACAATAAGTGTATTGTCAGGAATCGAGATGGTGTTCCCGTAGGAAATGCGGGCATCTGCGTAAAGGTCGACGTATTTGCTGTTCTGGTTTCCCCAGTATTTCGTATTCGTGAAATCCGTATTCAGTTCCGGAACCGTGCCGAGCCACAAATATGCAGAAGCAGTCGGCAATCCGCAGGAAGCGAGTCCGGCCGCAAACAGCGTGAGGGAAGTCAGTCTGGAAAACAGGAAGTTGAACTTTTTCATTTTGGCACCGATCTGGTTTAAAATTATGGCCTTCAATTTATCAGGGGCATTATCATTACCATGTTCTCCATTTTATATCAACTCTACGGCAAGTCAAGAAATTTATTCCAATTTCTGAGAAATTTTTGGAATTTTTGAAAATATTTCAGTTTTTTCCTTAAATTTGGTAAAATCGTTAAATTCACAGGTGGGATCTTTTCCCGAAATCGGAAATTAGGCGGGAAAGATCCCTGAATATTAATTTTCCTGAATCGCTTGGCTATTTTCTCCAAACGCGGCAGAAGAACATGATCGCGAGCAAAAACGCGATCTGGAGCAGAACGATCGTTCCGCCGGGCTGCGTTTCGGTCAGGAAGGAAACGTAGAGACCGACGTTCATCGAAATGAGCGAGAAAATGATCGCGAAAAGGAGCGTCTGGCGGTAATTGCGTCCCAGCTGCATCGCGGCGGCGGCAGGAATGACGAGGAGGGAGGAGACGATCAGTGCGCCGACAGTCCGGGCAGCCGCGGAAATGGTGACGGCCGTCAGGAGGGTGAAGAGAAAGTTGACCGCGTCGGCAGGGACTCCCGCAAGCCGGGCGGAGGATTCGTCGAAAGCGAGGTAGAAAAGCTCGCGGTAAAACAGGACGAAAAGAAGAAGCACGACGGCCGAGAGGATCAGGACGAGCCTCAGCTCAAACGGCGTGACGGTAATGAGACTGCCGAAGAGGTAGCTCTGAAAGTTGGCGGCGTGGGTCACGAAACTGGACAGAACACCCGTCAGTCCGATTCCGAGCGAGAGGATCAGCGCGATGGCCAGATCGGCAAACTGGGGGTAGCGTTTCCGAAGAAATTCGATCCCGAACGCGGCAAAAACACAGTAGACCGCAGCACAGAGTGTCGGGTTGAATCCGAGCAGCAGCCCGAGCGTCACCCCCGCCAGCGATGTGTGCGCCAGCGTCTCGCCGATCATTGAAAGACGCTTCAGCACGACCGTCAGCCCGATGCACGGAATGATGACTGCCAGAAGTGTCCCGATCAGGAACGCGTTGCGTAAAAAATCGTACTGAAAAATTTCCAGGAATCGATCCATTTCAGGTCCTTAAATCCGTAAAAAAACGCGGTTTGGTTGCTGAAAACACAGAGAAACCACTGAAAAACACTGAGAAATTGAATATTTCAACGCGAATTCTACAAAAACACAAAAGAACACGAAATCGATTTTAAATATTTTGGAAGATCCGTGAATTTTGTGTCGTTTCGTGTTTTTCGTGTTCCCTTTCCGTGTGTTTCAGTCTGTTTTCATGCCTTCTGCGGTCCATTCAAAATCTTTGAAATCGGCGATCTTCTTCTGAAACTGCCCAGTTTCGCATTTACTCCTCCGTGTGCGTGCAAGTGCAGGAACAGCAGGCGGAATGGTGGGTCTCGATGGAGTGAACGTGCTCGCACTCATCTTTTCCTTCATGATGATGCCGGTGCGCCAGTTCGTGTTCCAGCTCCTTCGGCGGGACGGCGGCCAGGTTTCCGTCCTCGATGCAGAAAATCGTGTGCGCGTAGTTGACGGCGTGGACCAGATCGTGCGTCACCATCAGGATGGTGAGTTTCAGCTCGCGGTTCAGACGGGCCAGCAGCTCGTAGAGCGCGTGAGCGTTCTGGACGTCGATCCCGGTCGTGGGTTCATCGAGAATGAGTAGCTTCGGGTGATTCACCAGCGCACGGGCGATCAGGACCCTCTGCAGCTGCCCTCCGGAAAGCGTGCCGATGCGTGCGGTCCGGAAATCTTCCATGCCGACCAGCGCGAGGACCTCGCCGACGCGCTCACGATGCTGACGTTTCGCCCTGCGAAAGAGTCCGATCTGCGGGAACTGGTGCGCCAGAAGGATCTCTTCGACCGAGGCGGGAAACTCGGAGTTCAGGTAGGAGTTCCCCTGCGGTACGTACCCCAAAAGCGGCCAGTTCCGGAACGAGCGGACATTTTCGCCGAAAAGACGGACTTCTCCGGACGTCGGCGTCAGCTGGTTCAGAATGAGTTTCATGAGCGTACTTTTCCCCGCGCCGTTGGAGCCGATGACGGCCGCAAAATCTCCTTCAGAAGCGGAAAATGTCACGCTTTTCAGGATCGGCATCTCGCGGCGGTACGCAAACGTCAGATCCTGCACCGTCAGTATGCCTGCGCGGTCCGCAGAGGGGGCTGGTACGGCGGATTCCTGAAATGCGTCGGATTCCTGAAATGCGTCGGATTCCTGAAATATCGTCTCGTTCATGGGCATTCCTCAATTTTCCGGTTTGGCGTCCTGTGCCGGGGATGATTCAGGTGCCGGTGTCGTATTCTGTTCCGTGTCGGCGGCCTTTCCGAGGAGTTTGAGTGCCTCCAGATTCTCGCGCATGACGGAGAAATAGTTCGCGCCGCCGTCGATCTGTTCCTGTGTCAGCGAGCCGAGCGGATGAAGGATCCCGACCTTCACTCCCGTTTCGCGTGCGATGGCGTCCGCTCCTTTCGTGCTTTCCAGCGAGGCGGCGTAGATGACGGGGAGCTGATTCGTTCGGATGAATTCAATGATCTTCACCATCTGGGCCGGAGAAGGGTCCGAGAACGCACTGTACCCCTCCAACCCGACCTGCTCCAGTCCGTAGTCCTGGCAAAGGTAGCCGAAAGCACGGTGCGCGACCACGAGTTTCCGCGATGCAAGCGACTGAGTGACGGCCTGAAATTCGGCATCCAGTTCCCGACACTGTGTGAGGGCTTTTTCGAGATTTGCGCGGAAATATTCGGCATTTTCAGGTTCAAGCTCCGCGAGAAATCCCGTGAGGTCCGTCAAAATGCGTTCCATATTCCGGACAGAAAGCCAGATGTGGGGATCCGGTCCGGCATGGCCGTGCGAGCATTCGGTGTGTGCGTCGTGCGCGTGGCCGTGAGAGCATTCGGCGTGTGCGTCGTGCGCGTGACCGTGCGAGCATTCGGCGTGTGCGTCGTGAGCGTGACCGTGCGAGCATTCGTGGGTTCCCCCAAGCTGAACAGACCGTGCGGCTTCAAAGACCGGGATCTTGCGTTTTTGGAGCTGCGGGAGAATTTTTTCTGTCCAAGTCTCCAAACCTGCGCCGTTGAAGAGGAAAGCATCCGCCCGAGACATTTCCATGACTTTTCGGGGAGACGGTTCCCAGCTGTGGACGTCGGTTCCCGGCGGCATGACGCACTGGATCTCCATTTTGTCTCCGGCGATCATTTGTGCCAGATCCGCCAACAGATGGAAACTGACGCAGACCTGCTTTTTCCCGGTACTTTCCTTCGCGGAACTGCATCCGGTCAGGAAAAAGGGAACGAAAAGAAGCGGGAGCGCAAGGCAGATCCAATGCGAGAAAGAAAAATGTTTCATTTTTTGCCTCCAGGAAAGGACATCAGGGCCATGTGTGTCGGTGAACCGGGTTGAAATTCACCGGCAAAAACGGCATCAGGGGAGAATCTCCACCACGATACTCTAGATTTTACTCCATTGCGTGGAAATTTCAAGGGGGACCATCCCGTGCGGAAATTTTCGATTTTGAGCGAATTTCCTGCGGGTTGGAGCACGTGCGTTCAAAAAATCCGGAAGTTTTTCATTTTTCCGACGAAACGCGAACCTTCACTTCCGTCGTCTCCCAGTTTCGGGACGGAATTGATCAGCATCCGGACGGTCGGTACTTCGGATTCTGCCGTGAGTTTCCCGTTCATGAAAAGACGCAGAGTCCTGCCGTCAAAAACGATGCGCAGCCGGTTCCATTCGTCAAAAACGGACGGTTCCGCAGAACGGAGTTCCCGTTTTCTGTTTCGGAGTACCGCGTGCCCCTCGGCATCCAGCGTGAGTCGGAAACCGCAGGGATCGTGGAAGAGCACCATCTCGCGTTTTGTCTTCTGCGGGCAGATCTCGAGTTCAAGCGTAAACGTTTCCGTCGGGAAAGTTCTTGACTGGAACTCTGCGGTCGTCTGTCCGTCAAATTCCAGGACTGTCCGTCCGGAATCTTCGACCCACCGTCCGCCGCGGATCTTTAGCGGAAGAAGCCAGAGTGTGCGGGAAAAAACGAAATCCGTACCGTGCTGTTCTGCATTTTCTTCGTTTCCAGGATCTTTCAGCGTATTTTCCTGCGTACCATTCAGTGCGCCATTCTGTGTACCATCCAGCGCACCATTCTGCATACCATCCAGCGCACCATTCTGTGGACCATCCAGCGGAAAATCAAGCGCGAAGACGGACCATACCGGAACTTCACGTTCTTCCAGCCTGGGGGACGGAAAACGGGAACGCGACCGGCTCCATCCCCATTCTTCGTCGAAAGTAGAGCCGGTCTGGAAGACTCTGCGTCGGACGGTCTCATGGGAGATCCCCGCCAAACGGCTGACTGGATTGCTCCAGGACGGACCGTCGGAAACGTTGGTGAAGCGGACGAGGTAGACGTCCCATGGAGACCGGGTTGGAGGAAGCGGGATCTCGCGCTGGAAGACCGGAGCTTTCAGGTGGCTGATCTGTTCTTCCCAGATTGGCCAGCCGTTTCGGACGAGGTCCAGTCTGCCGGCCGCCGTCCAGGCATTGAGGCGGATGATCGCCTTTTCGCCGTCAAGACGAAGTTCTGCCGGAGTGTGGGAAAGTTCGCTCCAGACGACCCGCGTCGTTCGCGGTGTTTCGATGTGTCCGCATCTGCGTACCAGCGGCGGGAGTTCCCGGAAGGTGAGTTCCGGGACGTCTTCTCCTTTCTGGAGTCGGGGAAGTGCCTTTTCTGCCTCTACGCGCCGGCATTTGACGGCCTGAATGCGAACTAGACGCCAGTCTTTCATTTCTTCATCGCAGAATCGGAGCGTCTGGGCCGTGAGGTTTTCTTTTTTCAGCGGGACCGCCTGAACTTTCAGGAGCGTACCGTCTTCTTTTAAAAAACGAAGCAGAAAGGTTTCCGGCTCAGTGGAGTAGGAAAAATTCAGGACTTCCAGTGTCCAGTCGCTTCCGTCGAGGACTTCTTCCTGGAAGCTGACGAGGACTTCTGCCGGACGTTTGGGAGGCTTGATCCCGCGCCAGATGCGGACGAATTCCTGATTCAGACGCAGCAGGGCCGTCCGGTTGTGTACTGACGGCTCAAAATGCGTGTGCTCGACATAGTCATTCCACGTCGTGAGGCAGACGTGCGGTGCCCCGGAACGGATCGCTGCGGTCCAGTTGTCGCGCATGGACTGCGTATTGAGAAACGGTCGGTAGAATCCGCTTGACTGGCCGAGGTATCCCGGAGCGATGCCCGCGACGAGCATTCCGTCAGGACAGTGTGCAGAAAGGGCATCCTGTCCCCCCTGGAGACGTTTTTCCATCTCAGAGAGAAAGAACCCATTGCATCCAAAATCGTAGATCCCGTTACTGACGGCCAGCCAGGCGCGGAGATCTTCGGGATCTTCGTGGATCCGTCCTTCACGGATCAGACGGGGAAGGAAGCAGATCGCTGTTTCCGGATCCGAGTTGAGTACCTGTGCGACTTTTCCCCATTCTGATGCCGGAATGCCCGGATTGTACGCAAAGACCACGAGCCGGCCGTCTTTCAGCCAGGCATTGGGATGGTTTCGGTACGTACGGACGAATTCCGAGAGGGAGTCGATCAATTCGGAGGCTGGGGCCTGCGCGTAATTGTCGATGCAGAGCACGATCCTGAAATCCGTTCCCTCTGCAGCCCGAAAAAAACGACTCATCGTGGAGGTAAATGAGGCTGCGCGGACCACGTCCACGACGAAACCGTCGATCTCGTAAAGCCGTGCTGTGTCGATCTGTTTTCGGACCGCCTCGCCAACGCCGGAGTCCCACTGAAGATCGCGTCCCAGAAGGGTTCGGTC
>CAZRGJ010000034.1:10804-13767 GCA_964599445.1 uncultured Planctomycetaceae bacterium
CAGTGGATGGAGCGTTCTCTGCGGGTTGCGGGACCATTGATCGTAGCGTCCCGTATGATCGAATCCCCACGCGACGTAGTGCGCAAGACAGAGCTTTTCCTCTTCTGCCGTTTCCTCGCCTTCTTTTTTGTTTTTCTGTACATTCTCGGCGTTTTCCTGCGTGTTCTCCGCAAATGCGGCACTCCAGGACGTTAGGGAGGTTTCTGCGGGGTGGACTTCTGGAGACGGTACGGCGGATGCAGAAATGGATCCGGACGGCAAAAGCATCAGAAGTGTGAGGCCGAGTGCGAAAAAGAACAGACCGGTGGGAAAAAATACATTGGAGCCGGATGTTTGGGAAGTACGGGATCTTGTGGTTGGGAATGGGGAGTCTGCGTTCATGGACTTTACTGGGACGGACGGAGCTGGTCCTCTTGCGGAAAGGGTCAAAATACAAAATTTCGGCGGTGGTTGAAAGTTTTTCGATTTGGAGTATAATGGAAGGCAATGTTTGGAATTTGCCTGCCGTGAACTCTTTCATTTTACCAAAGGTCCCCTTTTCTGTAAAGCGGGAGTAGCGGGTGAACGCGGCATTTTCGGTAAATTTCTCCCAATGTGTGCATTTCGGCGGCATCTGGCGGAACCAAGTCAGCAAAACTTTGCCGGGTGCCGGTCCATTTCAGGAATCTGGAATCAATCAGAAATCAGAAAAAGAGAAAGAAGGTCCTTTCCATGGCTCAGAAATATCCTCCGAAAAAAGCGGAACCAAAAGTAAAAGTTCAGAATCCGGTGCCGGAAGAGTGGTCGGACGCTTTTCTGGAACTTTGCGGGACGGTGCAGTCTCCGGATGGCGCGTCTGCCGCACTGCTGGCGTATTGCGAAGCCGGCGGAAATTTGAATTGGCAGGACGAGCAGGGGACGTCCCTTCTCTTTTGGGCGGCTTCTGCGGGAGAGACCGCGACGGCTGCGTTCCTGATCGAAAAGGGGGCGGTTCCGGATCTGGCGGACATTCGCGGATGGACGCCGCTTTACGCTGCCTCGTACTATGGAAAATGGGAGACCTGCCGGCTGCTGGTCGAAAAAGGCGCGAATGCGAATGCTCGGCAGAGTGACGGATGGAGCGTCCTGCATCATGCTGTTCGACGCGGAAATACCGAAATGGTCCATTTTTTCATTCAGAACGGCGCGGAGCCCAATATTGCGGATGAGGACGGGGAAACTCTCCTCCATACGGCGGCGTACTCGGAGAATGCGCAGATCGTGAAGAGCCTCTTGGAAAACGGTGCCGATCCCAACGCTGCGGATGAGGACGGATGGACGGTCCTGCACGCGGCCTGCCGAAGCGGGAAACTTGAGATCGTGCGGCTTCTGGTCGACGATTTTCGAGCGAACGTTCATGCGGCGGACACGGACGGAGAAACGCCGCTGGATTACCTGCGCAGCCTGATCGAAGAGGCGGAAGACGATTTCTCGATCGAGGAAGAGACTGCCCGGCAGATCGCCGAATGGCGTGAGGTGGAAGCGTACCTTCTCTCGGTGGGATGAACCGTGATGGGATCTGCCTCGGCCGGATGAGACTGGACCGATGTGTGCGGCAGATACGTGCAGCGAATGAGATTGAGCAAATAATCGGACAAGGAGAAGGTGGAATGAATTTTTCAGCATTTGATGAGACTTTGAAAGACCGGATCCGGGGGTCCTTTTGGGGTGGAGCGGTCGGAGACGCGCTGGGGGCGCCGATCGAATTTTCCTCGATCGGATCCATCCGCAGGCAATTTGGTCCGCAGGGGATCACCGGGTACGTCGAGTTTGAAGGAGGGCGCGGAGCGTTTACTGACGACACGCAGATGAGCCTCTTCACGGCAGAGGGACTCATGTGCGCTCTCTCGCAGTTGCGGACGGAAGGTTCTGCAGAACCGGTCCATCGAGTTCACGAGGCGTACCTTCGTTGGCTCACGACACAGGACAGAGCTGGAGCTGCGCAGCTCAGGATCCCAAATTCGGGGTACCTCATGAACGACGCCGCCATGCAGGAATTGCGTGCGCCCGGAATGACCTGCCTCAGCGGGCTTCGTGCTGCGTCGAAGATCGGAGAACCTGTCCGAAATTCGAGTAAAGGGTGCGGGACCGTCATGCGGGCCGCGCCGGTCGCGTTTTCCCGATTCCCCGAAAAATTCCGCATTGCGTGCGAGATCTCTGCCCTGACGCACGGGCACGTGAATGCTGCGCTGGCGTCCGGTGCACTCGTTGAGATCCTCTGCACTCTCACAGAAGGGGCTTCCATGGATGATGCGGCAGATCGGGCGGTCTGCGTGCTTCATCGGGAGGAAAACGGGGATGAACTTGCCAAGATGCTGGAAAACGCCGTCGCTCTGTCGCGCGTTCTTCCGCCGGAACCGGAGTCCGTTGAAATGCTGGGGGAAGGCTGGGTCGCAGATGAAGCACTCGCCATCGCTCTGTTTTGTGCGCTCAAATTCCCCGACGATTTCCGTGCCGGAGTCCTTCTAGCGGCCAATATTTCCGGAGACTGCGACTCCACGGCCTCCGTCGCGGGAAACATTCTGGGGACCCGGTTGGGACTCTCGGCCATCCCATCCGAATGGCGCGAAAATCTCATGGGAAAAGAGATCCTTGAACGCGTGACGGAGGATTTCTGCCTGCAGGATCCCGCACTTCCGGACTGGTCGACTCGCTATCCGGCCCGTTTTTGAATGGACGTCGGCCTCATGTACTCCGCTCAGCTTCCGATCCCGTCCCCGCTCGGCATCCTGACTCTCTGTGCGTCGGAGGAGGGCCTTTTTCGGGTCGATTTCGAAGAACGTCCTCCGCTCCCTCTTTCGTTTTCGTATGCAGAGCCGGCGGCTGTTTCAGAGTCCGTTTCTGTGTCCGTTTCTGTGTCCGTATCTGTGTCCGTATCTGACCGTGCCGAACGGATCCTGACGCAGGCAGCGCGTGAGCTGACGGAATATTTTGCCGGGGAACGC
>CAZRGJ010000034.1:13777-14244 GCA_964599445.1 uncultured Planctomycetaceae bacterium
GCCGGGAGTTTTCCGTTCCGCTTCATCCGGTCGGGACGCCGTTTCAGCAAAAAGTCTGGGCTGCTCTGTGCGGGATCCCGTACGGAGAAACGCGCACTTACGGCGATATCGCACGGCAGATCGGCGCACCGAAGGCCGCGAGGGCGGTGGGGATGGCGAATCATCGAAATCCGCTTCCGCTCTTCATTCCGTGCCATCGTGTCGTTGGTGCCTCCGGAGAACTCACCGGCTACGCGGGCGGACTGGACCGCAAACGTTTCCTTCTCGCGCTGGAAAGGCAGCCGCTGCGGGGAGTTTCCTCCCTTTTTTTCTGATCCAGCCGTAAATCTTCACCGGGTCCCCCTTTACAGAATGCGGAGAAAATGGTAAAATACACACTGGGTCTTCACGTATTTCATCTGATTTTCAAACTTCAGGAGTTTTTTCATGAACGATTTTTTTGATGATTCACAGGAAAGTTGGCCGAC
>CAZRGJ010000035.1:0-8539 GCA_964599445.1 uncultured Planctomycetaceae bacterium
ACTGCTAACCCCTACTGGCCCCGTCGGAAAAGGAAAATTTTCGACGGGGCTTTTTCGTCCAAAATTTCATTTTATTCATCACAGTCCGCAAAAACAGTCTCATCTTTAGACATTTTACCCAAAATTCTAAAAATTTTCCCAAAATTTCCTTGACATTCTGCGCAGTCCGCATATACTACGTAATAGATTTGACTTTTGGAATGGTCAAATGCCGTCTCACTGTTTGAAACCAGAAACACATTGGGAAAAACATGAAAAAGACTACCGCAATTTTACTGGCTGCGTGTTTCAGTACGCCGTTGATTTCGCACACAGTGACGCAGAACGTTTCCGCACAGAATGCCGGCGGCATCACTGCGTGGTGGGTCGCGGAAGATTTCACGAACACGAATCAGGGAACCGCCGCCAACTGGACGGACCGTATTTCCGGGATCCAGGCTGCCGCGACGGACGGCGGCAAGGGCGTCTACCCTTACCTCAACGCAGCGGGTAACGGCGTCACGTTCACGAGATCCGGTGCCTCGCGTTCAGACGCCGGCGCGTTCTTTAACGTCACCAACAATCCGGTCGCGGGCAAAACGGACTACACGATCCTCGTCGATTTCACGCCGAGTGCTCCGGGTTCGACGGGCAACGATAATTTCTGGCAGGATTCCGGTCTCGTCGCGGCAGAACAAGGCGGCGTCACTAATGACTGGGGACTCGGATACGATTCCGCCGGTCACGTCGTTACGGGCACGAACGGAATGACGGTGGACTCCAAAGACACCATCGCAGTCGGCACGAACGCGATTGCCGGGATGACCGTGAGCGGCGGGGCGACCGGCAGCTGGATCAACGGCGTACTTTCCGCCATGGACGACGGTTCTGCCGCAGTCCGAAACACTACGACGATGTTCATCGGCAAGATGGGCGCGGACGGCGGCTGGTATGCCGGCGACATTGGCGAGATCCGCATCTTTGACCACGCGCTGACGGCCGGAGAAATGGCGGCGCATACCGACATCATGAAGAATGGGACCGCCGCGTACGTCTGGAACTCCGGCACCGGAAACTGGGGCGACGCCAGCTGGACGAACGATGCAGGGAACCAGAGCACACTGGCCGCGAACTCCCACGCATTCATCAACGGCGGAACACTCACCATGGCCGCGTCACCGGTCGTGAAGTCGCTGACCGTCGGCTCTGGAAAGACAGACGGCACGGCAGTCCTCATCGCGACGGCAGATACGCAGAAAGGCGCACAGTCCCTCTCCGTCATTCCCGGCGGAACGCTCCGGACGAACGAGATCACGACGAACGTCTACTATGGCGGCGGAACGATCGAAGCCGCATCGCTCGACGTGAAGTCCGGCGGTTTGCTGGAATTCAACAAACCGCTCACAATCGATTCCACCGAAACACTTAAAGAGGTCGTCGTCAATGGCGGTACATTCCGAAATGACGGCGGACACTCCTCATACCTCTACGTCGGCAATACCGCAACGGGCACGCTCACGCTCAACAGCGGAACCTTTTCTTTAAGCAACATCCTCAAGGTCGGCGCAACCGCAGGCAGCAGCGGTACGATCAACGTAAACAACGGAACGTTTAACGTTCTTCCGACGATCACCAATTCCTGCGGGATCGACCTCGCCCCGACGGCCGGTGCCGCGGGAACCATGAACGTCAAGGGGGGCACTTCCACCGTCCAGAACCTCAACGTCGGCCAGAACGGAACGGGCACCTACAATCAGACCGGCGGTTCACTCACGGCCAAAGCCTACTTCTCGATCGCCGACCAGACCTCGGCAAATGGTACCGCCAACGTTTCCGGCGGGACGCTGACGGTAATGCACCTGATGGTCGGAAATCGTGGAACTGGTTCACTCACCCAGACCGGTGGTTCTGTTGCCGGAACGAACGTGAATATCGGCAGCGGGGAAGTAAGCAAAGGAACGCTCAACATCAATGGCGGAACCTTTTCTGCTGTGAACTACATATCGATCGCAGACGGTGCTGGTTCGACGGGTACGGTAAACGTCTCGGCCGGTACGGTCACTTCGCAGTGGCTTTCTGCCGGAAACCGCGGGACGGGAACCTACACGCAGACTGGCGGTTTCCACACGACGGACCATATGTTCGTCGCCCACAATAATAACGAGGCGGTCGGTCGGCTGGAACTCAAGGGCGGTGTGCTGAAAGTCAAACAGGATTCCACGATCCAGCGTCTTGGCGACGGCAAAATGACCTTCTCCGGCGGTCTGTTTGAAACGGCCTCGCTCGCGAACGCTCAGCACATGACCTGGACCGGCGGCACGCTCATGACGAAATCGGTCACGGGCGATCTCACCCAGAACGGCGGCGTTCTCTCCGTCGGCGGACACGTCACGCAAGGACTGACCTGGACCCGGCAGAAGTGGACTGGCGTGAATGACGCCTTCCCCGGATACACGCAGCAGGGTTCAGGACACTACGTCCCGACTTACGAGCAGATCGACGCGTTCTGGGAAAAAGCTCAAAATGCGGTGCCTGTCGCTTCCGGTCTCGGCGCGGTCGGAAGCGGAGTCGTGAACGAAGAATACTTCACTCTTCTGTACGACGGCTGGATCTACGTCGACAAAGCGGATACGTACACGTTCTCCTTCAACGCGGACGACGGCGGATTCATTTACGTGGACGGACAGAAAGTCGCGGAAATGAGTACCGTCCAGTCAAGTTCTCCGTGGGGAAGAGACAGCGTCAGCACTCCGATCCAGCTTGCCGAAGGCTGGCACTATTTCGACATGCGGTACTATGAAGGGTGGGGCGGACAGAACATCAACAAAGCGGCGATGACAGACTCCGCCGGAAACGTCACGGACCTGCGATCGACCTCGAACGAGAATTTCGCGATGGTCTCCTACGAAAAAGAACTCGCGGAACTGAAGATCGACGGAAGCTACACGCAGGGCAAAGACGGGAAACTCTTCATGGAGATCGACCTCACCTCCGGCGAGCAGGACCGACTGATCACGACGGGAGACCTGGAGCTGGACGGCGAGATCTTCATCGACATCGTCGGCGAGATCAGCGACACGTACGAGTTTGAGCTTTTCGACTCCGAAAACGGCGAAATGACGTTCAATTTCGCGAGTATCGACTTTTCGGGACTCTACGACGACGCATCCTATTGGGACCTCACCGGTCTGATGGCCGGCGGCGACGGTATCCTCCGCTTCAACAACAGTTCCGTTCCGGAACCGGCCACGTGGATCCTGTTCGTGCTCGGAGCCTGCGGATTCGGCATCCTGCGCAGGAACCGCAAGAATTCTGCGCGTGGGTAAGCTGAAAAACGGCAGCTGATGCAGACAGTTCCACTGCTAACCCCTACTGGCCCCGTCGGAAAAGGAAAATTTTCGACGGGGCTTTTTTCCTGAAAAATCCAAAAAAATCTGAAAAAATCCCGACTTTTTTCTTGACATTTGCGCGAAAATTCGTATAATGAAAGAGTCAGGAGATTTTTCATGAAACAAAAAAGCCCGTTCATTTGCGTTTTTGCGGCAGCAGGAGCATTTTGGATGCTCATCTGCGCGGGACTTTATGTTTCCATGACGAACCAATCTCCGAAAACGCATCCTGCGCATACCTCCTTCATTTCGGCATCGCAGTCCGTTTTTTCTGAAACAAAACAGATTTCCAAAGACGATTCCGCAAACCGCTTGCGTTTTTCCTCGCTGATCTGTGATGAATACGGCGGAAGTTCTTCCAAATCCGATTTTCGTCCCGGATCGGCATCCGTTTCGCTGCTTCAGGTCGGGTTTCCGCATCCGTCTTCCGATTTACGCGATGAAGTTCTCGAAAACGAGATCTTCTTCCGGGAACAGCTCCTTGGGAAACTCCAAAAACGCGCGGACCAGTTCCAAAAAACAGCACAGGCTGGGAGACTCCCGGAAGCAGAAGCACTCCGAATCGTCCGCGACGGCTGGCGGACAGCGACGCAGGCTGACCGGTTTTCCGAAACGCAAACACATTCCGAAACGCATTTGCCGATTTCTTCCGTTTCTGAAACAGAATTTCTTCTTCAGGCACTGGCACAGCTGGAACCGGGAGAAAGTGTAGAACGTGCGCGAACATTTGCGCTGCAAGACTGTGCATCCTGTGGAACGCAGCCGACGTTCCCGACTACGGAACAGTTTCGTCTTGCGGCAGTCGGGAAATCCTCCGATGTATCGCAGTGGGCAGAGAGTTTCTGCGAAATTCGTGTCCTTTCCCGCTGGCAGGCGGTCTCCGCACAGATCTGTGCATGGCAGACAGACCGAACCCCCAATCGGGCACCCTGCCCGTGCCGTTCGTTTCCGCATCTGACGGCATCTATTTCATCCGGACCGGTTTCGGAAGTCCAAAAACTGCTTGAAATTTCCATGCAGACACAGAATCCGCTGGATAGTTTCTGTCTTTCTCCTCAGGGCAGGATGCCGGAAACGACCATTTTCCGGCTCGCGGGCAGTATGTCTGCCGGACGCAAACCGGTGCTTTTGATTTGATCGGAACTGCTCTCTTTGTGTCTCAGAGATCGGCCAGAACGGCAGATGGTTTTCGGCACTGACGTTCCGGGAAAAGACGGATCTTCGGATCCGGTCTGCGTCTATTTCGCAGCATTCGCTTCGATCGTCTGACCTTCCTTTCTTTTTCAGTACACGAATCACCTAAAATTCCAGGAGGAGAACTCCATGAGCGAGAATATCCATTTGCATTTCGAAAACATCACGAAGATCTACCGTGGAGGCAGTGCCGACGGTTCCGCCGACGTAAAGGCGTTGGACGATGTTTCGCTGAGTGTCCCTCACGGTCAATTTCTTGCCGTGATGGGGTCGAGCGGTTCCGGAAAAAGCACACTGCTCCACGTGGCGTCCGGCCTGACGAAAGCGAGTTCCGGAAACGTCCAGATCGGTGAAACGCGGCTTTCGTCGCTTTCCGACCGACAGCTCACGCATTTTCGGCGTCAAAATATCGGCATCGTTTTCCAGGCATTCAACCTGATCCCAACGCTCACGGCCGAGGAAAATATCCTGCTCCCCATCCTCGCAGGCGGTACGCCATCGTGCGGAAAAGCCAAAATAGCGGAAGCGATGGATCAGATCCTCAGCCGTCTTCAGCTTACAGACCGGCGCAAACACTATCCGGACGCACTGTCCGGCGGCGAGCAGCAGCGTGTCGCGATCGCACGGGCACTCTTCACGGATTTTCTTGACGAAAATTCCCGCAATTCGCTCCTTTTCGCGGATGAACCGACGGGCAATCTCGATACCGCGAATAGTGAGATCATCTGCCGACTGCTCCGTGAACTCTGCGATGAGCGGAAGCACACCATGGTCGTCGTGACGCACGAGCCGGCCATGGCACGCTGGGCGGACCGGGTCATTGTGCTGAAAGACGGCAGGATCTTTCGCGACATGACGGCAGAAGAATTCCGAAGCTCGCAGAATCAGGAGGGCTGAACATGAAGATCCTTCTGAAACTCTGTTGGCGCGGTCTGCTCCACCGAAAATTCCGCCTTGGTTCCACCATCCTGGCGATCGCGGCCGTCAGCTGTCTCATGATCTGGTTCGTTGGGAGTCTCGACCTGACGTCCATGCTCAAGCGGGATGAGGTACGCAATACATTCGGCGAATACTCGCTGGCGATGTTTCGCGACGATGGATTTTCCGCGGAAGATTTAGAAAAACTCGCGAAAAGCGACCTGATCGAGTATCTTGACTCTGCGCGCCAAACGGATCCTGAGGTGACGCTCAACGGCGTGGAATTCACGTCGGCTGCCTTTCGCCAAAGCCCCAAACTCACGGGGATCGACCGGATGAACGCGGCTCCGTTCCCGATGGATGAGGGACGCTGGTTCACGGCTCCGGGAGAGTGTGTCGTCAGCTCCACGGCAGAATCCGTCCTTTTTCGCGGAGCGGAGGGGACTCGGAAATTCGTTGAGCCGGGAGACACCCTGATGGTCAAGAGTGCGGCAGGCGAAACGAAACTGACGGTCGTCGGCACATTCAAACAGACGGCGATGGCTCCCCAGACCGGCGTTAAACGCGGACCAACGGGCACATTTTCCTTCGGATTCGGAAGCGGTCTGGGCGTTTCGCAGAAAAAACCGGCAGCTCCGCAGGCTTCATCCGTTCCGCAGGCTTCGCAGACCGCGGCAAGTGCCGAAAACGCATCGGTCTCCTCGGAAAAAGCAGCTCAAGCCGAACGGGGTCCCCGAGGAAAAGGCGGTCGCGGTCAAGCGGCTCTTTCAGGCGGGAACGGCGGCGAACGGCAAAAAGCGATCCGCGGTCCCTGGAGTGCGGCAGAAGTCGGTCTTTCTGCTCCAGCGGTCTACGTCTCGCTGGAAGATCAGCACAGGATCAGCGGTGCGCAGGGTGCCGTCAATCTGATTTTCGTGAAACTGAAAAAAGAAAAGACTCCGGAGGAATTTTACGCGCAGGCAGAAACCATCCTCGGAAAACCACTGGAAGAACTGGCGATCGAGAAAGCGGATGCCGAGACTCTTCAGGCTCAGCAGACGCAGAAGCAGTCCGTCGACACGATCTTTGCGCAGGCCTGGGCCGCGATGGGGATCGTGATCGTGACGGCGATCCTGATCATCTTCACGACACTGAACATGGACGTGAGCGAACGAACACGCTATCTTGCGATGCTCCGAACGCTCGGTCTGACGCGATTTCAGGTGGCGTTCTGCGTCATTCTTGAGGGGCTTTTCCTCGGCATTCTTGGCTGGATACTCGGAATGCTGGCAGGATGGGGACTTCTGGAATGGCTCGCATATTCCTCAAGCGGCGAGTGGATCTTCCTTCCGCTTTCCGGCACGAATATCCTGCTGGCGTTTTTCTGCACGCTGGCGGGGTCTTTCATCGCCTCGATCGTTCCGGCTATCCGCGCGACATTCGTTTCTCCCGTGGATTCCATGGTCCGGCGAAACCGGAATCTGAGCGCGAAAGACCTTTTCATCGCCGCGCTGTTGGGAGTCATCCTGCTCGGAGTCATTCCGTAGTGCGTCTTCCTTCCGATTGAAAACGAGACGCGCCAGCTTCTGTTCGGTACGCTCGGCACATTCTGTTTCGGAATGGGATTTTTCCTTTTCTTCCCGTGGACCATTCTGGCAACGGAACGGATCGGCACTCCGATCCTGGCGTTTCTTTTCCGCTTTGATCCGCGTTTTCTGCGGAATCAGCTGGCGGGAAATCAGGTCCGATCGCTCATGACGGCACTCATCATGTCGTTGGGACTCGGTCTCTACACGGCGATCCTGATCTGGTCCAGCTCGATGCTCTACCGTTTCGTGACGCAGGACGGCACGATCCCGTTCGCTCTCGTTCGGATCGACGACACCATTACGTCAGACGAAGCGGCCTCTGCACTGAGCCGAATGCCGGGCGTTGATTCGGAAAAATTCATGGAGATCGCCGTCGCGCAGCCTCAGCTGGAAAAATCGCTTGGCGAGAAAATGCAGGATGCCGGTGCAATGAATCCAAGCGTCATCCTGATGGGTATCGATCCGTATCTCGCCTACGCGGAAAAGGATCCGATGCTGAACCTCCGATTCCTGGAAGGAGACCGCGAGACAACACGCCTGGCCATGACGGCCGAAACGCAGGATCGAGTCTGTGTCGTGACCTCGGAACTCAGTGAAAACGGCGGGCTGCGGGTCGGCGATACGCTCCAGCTTCAGCTTCCCGGAAAAAGCGATCCGCCGCGCTATGCTCCCTACCGGATCATCGGCATCGTCGATTTCCCGGGGATGCTCTGGTTCACGAAATTCGGAAATGTCCGCGTCAGTGCAGGCCGAAACTGTGCGATGGTCTTCGCTTCCCGAGAGACGGTCCAAAAAGATTTCCACACTCCGGAAAATGAATTCTTCTGGTTCAACACACAAGGGAAAGTCCCGCATGAAAAACTGAAAGAAAGCCTCACGAAGCTCGTCTATGCACAGACGCGCAGAAATTTCCTTCCCGAAACGGATGCCGAATTCGATGCGGCACAGTTTGCCGAGATCGCGGACTCGAAGGAAGCCGGGATCACCGGACTTCCGGACATCCTGGTCTCGCTCCACCCAGGAGCAGCTCGGAAGGAAGCGGCTTTTTCGATCCGGGCGATCGACGGAATGCCGACGGAAGATCTTCTCTACGTCAATGCTGCCCGTGCTTCTCTGACGAACGGCGGCTCGGCCGTTCTTTACGGAGTGGACCCACAGATCGCATTTCGAAACCAGGAACCGATGCTTTCGTTCACCTTTACGGAAGGAAGTCCGGCAGAAGCACTTAAGGCTCTCTGCGATTCGGAAAATGCTTGCGTCGTGACGGCTGAATTCGCGAAACACTGCGGCCTGAAACTTGGCGATACCGTATCGCTGGTTCTTCCCAAGGCTCCGAATTCCGCAGTCTCCAGAGGTCCCGGAATGGGCGGACGCGGCGGAAATGCTGAAGGTCCCGGCTCGGCAGGTCCCGGAACGGGCGGACGCGGCGGAAATGTTGAAGGTCCCGGCTCGGCAGGTCCCGGAACGGGCGGACGCGGCGGAAATGCTGAA
>CAZRGJ010000035.1:8639-13689 GCA_964599445.1 uncultured Planctomycetaceae bacterium
GAAATGCTGAAGGTCCCGGCTCGGCAGGTCCCGGAACGGGCGGACGCGGCGGAAACGCAGTCCAGACGGCTGAATTCATCATTGCGGGGATCGTAGAATTTCCCGAATGGCGGAAACTCGCAGAACGGACGGGAACGCTCATGCGCCGGGATGTCGAAACGGTCATCTTCACCACGCAGGCACCCGTGAGGAACGAATTCCGCGCAAAGGAATTCCAGCACTACTGGTTCCCGCTCCGTGACAGCACGGATCTCAATGCGCTTTCTTCCGGGATCCAGAATGCTGCGCGTGAAGCAGCGGCTCGGAATCGTGAGTCGGACCTTCTCGCCCTACGCGACATGATCCGCCAGATGCAGGGTGCGCAGCTCGCCACGATCGAAAGCGTCAATGGATCCCTTCAATCGCGAGCAGGAAACGTCATTGGCATGATGACGAAAATGCCGCTGATCATGCTGGCGATCTCGACGATCGCGATCCTGAACACGATGATCGTCTCGGTCTTCACGCGCCGTTGGGAAATGGGAGTCCTCCGCTCCTGCGGCATCACGCGCGGCGGTCTGGTCCGTCTGATCCTCGCGGAGTCCATCCTGATCGGCTTCTGCGCCATCGCAATGAGTTTCCTGTTCGGCGTCTTTTACTCATGGCTGCTGATCCACATCACCTCGATGTTCGGGATCGTGACACCGCCGCTCCTCATTCCGTGGAGCAAAGTCGGATTCGGATTCGCATTGACGGTCTTCTTCTGTCTCGTGGCAAGCATCTACCCTGCTCTCGTCACGGGACAGAAAGAGCCGGTCGAGCTGCTGAGACGCAAAGAGTAGAAAAACGGCAAAAGATCCAAAATTCAGAAAACATTCAAAATTCATCCAAATTTCAAAAACATGGGAAGAGTCCTTTCCCTCAACATAAAAAGGAAAAAATCATGTCGAAAATCAATCCATTCGGCCGAAAAGGCTTCACGCTCATTGAGCTTCTGGTCGTCATTCTGATCATCGGCGTCCTCATGGCGATGCTTCTTCCTGCCGTCAACATGGCACGCGGAGCGGCCCGGAAATCGCAGTGCTCGAACAATATGAAACAGATCGGTCTCGCGCTGGCCAACTACGAACACGCGTACGGCGGGTTCCCGAACAATCACCAGAACACGTCCGCCCGAAAAACGGCACGCGGTGTTTTTGTGGAGCTTCTCCCGTTCCTGGAAGCATCGAACATCCATAAACTGTGGGATCCTACCGTTTCGATGGGAGACGAAAAGAACCAACGGTTCCGCCTCTCCATCCCGCCGTGCGTACTGTGCCCTGCCTCACCGCTGGCTCGCGGCAACCGCACGATGACCTACTCTTCCAAAACGGAAAGCGGCTACACTGCGGTGGCGGCGGACTACTCGCTCATCCACAAAAAAGTCGACGCGGAAGACGGCTACTCCTATTCCACGCCGCTGGGCGGAGGGAAAGACGGTCTGGTTCCGGTGGACAATCTCACGGATGGTCTCTCCAACACGATCATCTACCATGAACACGCAGGCCAGCCCAACCTGTACTGGGACAAACAGTTGACCGGCACGGTCGAAAAATCCGCGTTCTGCTGGGTCGGCTGGAACTCTTCGCCGGCGGGTCACGGAGGTGCTTCCACTGGTGGAACGCCAATCTACTGGACCTACCTGAAAAACGCCGACGGTTCCTGGACTCAGCCGGCCCGAACTGAGGGAGTGCCCGTCGCAGATGCGTACTCGAACGTGGAGGCCCGCCGGCTCCTGAACGTCACGAACTCCGGTTCCGCACCGTACTCCTTCCACGCAGCCGGAGCAAACGCGCAGTTTGCCGACGGTTCCGTACGTTTCGTGAACGAGAACATCATTCCGCTCGTCTACAATTACCTCTCCGCGCCGGATGACGGTCAGGCAGTCACGCAGGAAGACACGACCCGCACGAGCTGGACGGATGACTGGAAAAATTCCAACGGCGGCTACCCGGACGGAACCTGACGAAGTTGACCTGACGAAGTTGACTTGACTCGGCAAATTCGCCATTACGGCCCGTCCTCTTTTTCAGGGCAGGCAGGTCAACACGAAACGCCGGCATTTTATCCACAAAACGACACCCCGCCGGCGTTTCGATGCACATACAACACACATTCGCCCAAATTTCAAGGAATGAAAGAACCATGAAAAATACCGGAATCCATCTTGGACTTCTCTTTTCAGAAAACGTCCGGCATTCCGGTCCGTCTGCTGGAAGACCGAGTCTGGATGGCCCAAGTCTGGATAGACTGCGTCTGAACGGACAGTGTCCGGGGGGGGGGGGCCGGGGGTTTACGCTCATTGAGCTTCTCGTCGTCGTTTCCATCATCGGAATCCTCATCGGTCTGACAGTTCCAGCTGTCCAAATGGCGCGTGAGGCGGCGAGAAAAGCGTCCTGCCTGAACAATCAGAAACAGCTGGCACTCGCATTCATGGAATACTCCACCGTCCACGGCGGTCTTCTGCCTCCAAGCTATTCGACGACTCCCGTTCAGCGCGGCTGGGCGATCGATCTGCTTCCGCACCTGGATGCCGAGAATTTCGTGAAGGACTGGACAGAAGATGCGCACTATTTTGAGGGGAACAATCAGTACCTCATCAAACGGCACATGGGATCTTTCCTCTGCCCCAGTACGCCAAACAAAAAACGTCTCATTCAGGCCCAATTTGATTTGACGGGGAAATCGCGTTCCATCGAAGGCAGTGCATCCGACTATTTCGTCCACTCCGGCGGTGTTCCGGTAAGCGAGTACGGAAGGACGGACGTTTACGGTAATCCGCTGGAGGTCAACAAACGGCTCTCGGCAGATGCGGAAGACGGCGTCAGTCAGACCATCATCGTGAATGAGCAGGCTGGAAGGCCGGATCTTTGGAAAGAGCAAAAAAAGGAATCCACGCAGACCGCACAGGCCTTCCGTTCCCTTTGGGCAGGTGCTCCGGTGACGCAGATCCCGGCATTTCTGCGGGAACGAGACCACATCATCAACTATTCGAATGAAGGATTCTACGGGTTCCACACTGCCGGAATGCACTCCGCCTTCATGGATGGATCGGCCCGCCTGATCTCAACGCGGGCACTCACGTACATCGTGCTGGCGATGAATACGCGCGACGGTGAAGAAAATGTCCGGGTTGACGATCTCCAGATGGATCGATACGATGAATCGTTCATCAAAGACGGGATCTATCCGAACGGCAAAACGACGCCGTAGTTTCCCGCAGTACGCGGAACATCTCCCAGGAAGTTTCGCAGACGGTGCCCTCCGTCGGGGAAAAAATTCAAAATTTCCAGGAAAACCGGGAAAATCCGGGGACCACTACTTGCGAAAAACGCAGAGATGAGATAAAATGTTTTTGAATGTATTTTCGGCCGACTCACTTTTCCGCCTTTGAGGGTCCCCCTTTTCAGAGGTCTTCGATACCGGCCCATCCATCCTAACAGCCCCATCAAAAAGGAAAAATTCGCCATGCGTCCTTCCCTATCCCGCCGCAATTTCAACCAGATCCTTGGTGCCGGAGCACTCTGCGCCTCTCTAAATCTGCTCCAGACCGGAAAAGCCGCCGATGCCGATCCGTCCAATGCAGTCCCATCCAATGCCGGAGCGTCCGGACAGAGGATCCCGGACGAGTCCATCATGTCCAAAAAGTATTTGAACTTCTGGAATTCCGACGTACAGAAGGAAATCGACGAAAAAATCGAGAAAAACCGCAAAGCAAACGCGAACTTCACCCTCGAAAACACGTTCCCCGGCACGGAAGTGCACGTCCGGCAGCTCGCACACCAATTCCGCTTTGGAAGCAACATTTTCCTCCTTGGTCAGCTGGCTTCCCGGGAGCGGAATGAACGCTACGCGGATCTCTTCGGACCGCTTTTCAATTCGGCGTCCGTCGCGTTTTACTGGAAAACGATGGAACCGGTCCCTGGAAAACCGCGCTACACGGTGACGGAAAAAGATACGCCGGAGTACTGGACGTCGCTTACCGAACCATGGCAAGAACCGCACTGGCGCCGTCCGCCGACGGACTTCGTCGTCGATTTTCTCGAAAAACGTGGGCTGAACATTCACGGACACGCCATCATTTACGGAATCCGACGCTGGGGTCATCCGGAATGGATGCCGAACGACCGAAAAGCCATGGAGCCGCTTTTTGAAAAACGTGTTCGTGAGCTGGCGGAACGCTACGGAAACCGAATTCACGAGTGGGACGTCGTCAACGAGTGTCTCGATCAGGCCAAACGCGGCATCATGCCGGACGACTACACTTTCAAGACATTTGAGTGGGCGAAAAAGTACTTCCCGACCTCCATCCGTTTTTCGACCAATGAATGCGACATGAGCTGGGGACCAACTCCCCGCTACATTGAGATCGTCCGCGACCTGATCGACCGCGGAGCCAAAGTGGACATGGCAGGCGTCCAGATGCACATTTTCAACAAAGCGCGCTGCCAGATGATCGCAGACGGCGCGGACAGCCACACGCCACAGAAGCTCAATGCTGTCCTCGATTCGCTGATGGAGACGGAACGGCCGGTCCACGTGAGCGAAATCACGATCTCCGCACCAAGCGACGACGAAAAAGGACGCATGATCCAGGCCGTCATCGCACGAAATATCTACCGGCTCTTCTTTGCGCATTCGCAGGTGGAAGCGGTCACGTGGTGGAACGCGATCGACGGCGGCGCGGCTCCGGGAGAACCGTCTATCTCCGGTCTGCTCGATACGAACGCGATGAAAAAACCCGCCTGGTACGCACTGAATCAGCTCCTCAATCATGAATGGAAGACTGAGTTGACGGTGAAGGCCGACGCAAACGGCAACGTGCAATTCCGTGGTTTCCGAGGAAAATACCTGCTTTCCTGGACGGATAAAAATGGCCAAAAGCGGGAAAAATCCTGCATGGTCCGGTAATGTACAGGAAAGCGATTCCTGAAATTTCAATCTTTCCAATTCCCCTCCAAGAAAAATTCAAAAAAGGAGAAGATCCATGATCCGACGTGATTTTTTACGTACTGTCCTTGCCGGAAGTGCC
>CAZRGJ010000036.1:0-13601 GCA_964599445.1 uncultured Planctomycetaceae bacterium
CCGAGCTGGGAAAGCACGATCCGCCTCCGGGAAGGCGCAGCGGGGAGTTTGTCCGTCGCGACGATCTGTTCAATGACCGGCAGAATGTACCGATGGCACGCTTCCATGACTCCGCCGCCCAGCAGAATGACTTCCGGATCGATCAGGTGCCGGACCGTCAGACACGCATAGGCCAAAACCTCTGCCGTGTAGTGCACGACGGCCGTGACGAGCGGGTCCTGCGCCTTCAAAGCCTTCGCCAGAGCACCCGCCTTAATGATGGAAATGTCGCTGTTGGTGAATTCCGTGATCCGGCTGGAGATCCCGGCCGCGATCGCTTCCTGGATCGCATGTTCGATGGCGGTCCGGCTCGCAAAGGATTCGAGGCATCCGCGATTTCCGCAGCCGCATACAGGAAGAGCATCCGGTTCATTCAGACCTTCAAGCGAAACGCCCGGAGGAAGAAGCGCGCTGATCCGAGCTTTCCAGCTCCGCACCGGGGTCGAGACGACGATGTGCCCGATCTCACCGGCGGCGTGTCCCGCACCGGTCCAAAGATGATCGTTCGTCACGATGCCGCTCCCGACGCCCGTTCCGACGAAGATCCCAACCGTGCTCTGCGCACTGCGCGCCGCTCCAAGCCATGATTCGCCCAGCGTACCGAGATTTCCGTCATTCGCGAGAAAAACGGGGATCCCGAAATGTTCGCTCAGCATCGTCCCGAGCGGTACCCCCGTCAAATTCATGTTCGGCGTCACGACAATGCGGCCGTTTTCCGGTTCCACGACTCCGGGAATCGCGATCCCGATCGCCGTAATTCGGGAGAGCGAAAGCCCAAAATGCTTCAGAAGGTCATGGATCGAACTGCGGATCGCCTCTACCGTGACTTTCGACTCACAGTCCCGCGGCGTCATCCGCTTCATGTGCGCAAAAATGCGGCCGGACTCGCTCACCAGCGACGTTCGGATCTTCGTTCCACCCACGTCCATCCCTACGTAAAGACGCTCTTCAAGTGCGGCAAGCACCGATTCACTTTCCACTACTTTGATCTCGGAGGACATAAAAAACTCCATTCTGATGAGTGAACTTGACTGTTTTTGACTTCCTGCCCCGTACGGCAGTACCGTTCCCGCGGTTTCATCAGGTTTCGCTATCAAATCCTGCGTTCCACTACCCGTTTCGGCAGATCCACTCGGCCGTTCTGCGGCACTGTTCCGCAAGAGAATCGGCATTTTGGAATCCGAGCTGGTGTCTCGCCTTTTCTGCAGAGCAGCTCCACGAACCGGCATTCACCTCGCGGAATTTGTCCAGATTCAGCGTCGCCGTCTTCCCGGTCAGCTTCGCACGAATGTGCATCGCCAGACACATGATCCCCATGACCGGCGGTGAAACCGGAAGGATCATCGTGAATTTCCGTCCCAGTGCTTTCCCGAAGATCCGTCCCATCTCGACGTACGTCGGATGCTCCGTCTGACTCGCAAAGTAGATCCCGCAGCCATTTTCCAGAACGGGAAAAGCTTCGGAGAGTTTCTTCGGAGAGGAAAGCCGGCGAAGGAGCGGTTCCATTTCGTTCGCAGACATATGCGGCATCCGTTCCCCTTTTTCTGCCGCAAGAAGCAGAAGCTGCGAAACATCTTCCGAATGGACCATCGAGAAACGGAAAGGACGCAAAAACGGAATGAAAAAGAATCCGGTCTTCCGGATCGCATTGATCCACTTCCGCATTTCATGGTCTTCCGGACCAAAAATGATCGGAGGACGCACGACTGAGATCGGGACCCTGTCCGCGTACTGCGCAAGCGTGAATTCCGCCGCAAGTTTGGATTTTCCGTACCAGGAGACCGGCAGGCAGGCATCGCTCTCTTCATGCGGACGCTGAACAGTCGAAGGCCCCGCCGCCGCAAGCGATGAAACGTAGACGAAAACCGGCGGTTTTTCCTGCTCAGCGCAGACTTTCACCAGATTCTCCGTCGCGGAACAGTTGACCTCAAACATTTTTTCGATCGAGACGGCCGCCGTTGCGGCAGCGAGATGAAAAACGGCGTCCACTCCACAAACCGCCTCCCGCAAAACGTCCATCTGCGTAAAATCTCCGAGTACCAGCCGGATCCCGTCTTTCTGCAGATGCTCATACCGCGAATTCGGGCGGACCAGACAAACGACCTCCCATCCCTTTTCGAGAAGGTGTGCCGTAAAATTCTTGCCGAGAAATCCTGTCCCGCCCGTCACGAACGCGATTTTTTTCTTTTCGCCTTCCATTCCATTCCTTTCCTCTCCAGTTCTCTATTCCCGGATCAGTTTCTGAAAATTTTCCTGAAGACATTCCGTCCCAGCGGCTAAAAAGTGACCGTCATCCACACAAAACGGTCCGCCATAAATATTTCGGACCGATCCGCCGGCCTCACGGACCAAAAGCGTCCCGGCAGCGACGTCCCACGGTTTCGTGCCGAAATTCCATGAAGCATCCAGTCTCCCGCAGGCCGTGAATGCCAGATTCAGTGCCGTTGCCCCCGTTCTCCGGATCGCATGCACGCGGGGAAGAACATTCATGAATGCACGCACATCAGGACTCTCGGATGACGCGCCGGGAGGAAATCCTACGGCAACGAGACTCTTTTCCACATCCGTCTCCCCGCTGGTTTGGATCTGCTTTCCATTCAGAAATGCCCCGCCTCCGCGAACGGCCGTGAAACACTCCTGCGTCATCGGCGCATAAATGATCCCGACCTGCATTTCCGAATCAAATTCCAACGCCAGGGAAACGGCAAAATTCGGGAAAGTGTGCACGTAGTTCGTCGTGCCGTCGAGCGGATCCACGATCCAGCGGTAAACACCCGGTCCGCCTTTCGCGCTCGTCCCCGGAATGTCCTCTTCTCCCAGGATCCCATGCGTTGGAAATGCGGCTAAAAGCATTTCTTTCACCTTCTCCTGCGAAGCAAAGTCCGCTTCCGTCACCAGGTCGGCACGTCCTTTTTCCCGCACATGGATCTTCCCAAGATAGTCAAGCAGGATCTTTCCTGCCTCACGCGCAGTCTGTTCTCCGACCGCAAGGTAATCGTAAATATCCAGCTCCATCTTCATTTTCAGCGTCAGTCTCCTGCCTGTTCAGTCTGTTTGCCATTTTCCGGAGAAAAGGAAGCCGAACCTCTGAAAGATTTCCGAAAAAATCTCCCCGCTGCATTCGGGATCCACCAGCCGAGTCCGCCGTAGAGCAATCCCTGTACATTATCGGCGAAATCGACCAGATCGCAGTACCTGCCCAGCCAGGGATGAAGTGCCCCCTGAAGCAATTCCGTCAGACCGGCATAAAGAAACAGTCCGAGGTAAAGCCGTCCGGGATGCCGAAACCGCGCACAAAGTCCCAAAACAGCAAGAAGCAGAAACGACAGAACGTGCGGACTGAGCGAGAGACCGAAACCTTTCTCGGCAAGTTCTTCATCCACCGGCACATACGCAAACGGATTGTGCACGATAAGCAGAAAGGAAAGAAAAACGAGGTAGAGCCAAAAAACGAGCTGAAGCCAACGGCGCGGCGGCGCGTTTTTGAAAAAATCCGGCACAAACTTCATCTTTTCTTTCCTTTTCTGTTTCTTCCCGTCACGTTTCGTCCTTTTCCATCAGCCAAAACACCGACCAGCATCATTTCCGACCGACTTTCCGACTGCCGATTCAGCGAATGAACCCGTCGAGCACACGCGACACGATGTCGATATTTCCAAACGGAGCCGAGACCTGGATCCCCGCCATTCGGTGCCGGATCTTCTCGATGCTTTCCCGCGCGATCGCGATCCCCTCAGCCTGCTGGTCTTCTTTCTTTTCGTGACGCTCCATGCGTTCCATGATGGAGTCCGGAACCGTGACGCCGGGGACCTCCGTCTTCATGAAAAATGCGTTCCGGTAGCTCGCCAGCGGCCAGATCCCCGCAATGATCGGGATCCCCGCCGATTCGATCCGGTCCATGGTCCGCAGAAGGACGTCCGCGTCGAAAACCGGCTGGGTGATGGCGAATTCCGCACCGACTTCCACTTTTCGGAAGAAACGTGCGATTTCCCGCTCCATATCGAGCGCGTTCGGATCGATCCCGACTCCCGTGACGGCCTGAGTCTGCTGCGGAAGCTGCTTGCCTGCCAGATCGACCCCCCGATTCATTCTCTGCTGAATGCGCGTCATGCCGACGGAATCCGTATCGAAAACACCCGTCGCGTCCGGATACTCACCCAGTTTCGGCGGGTCGCCCGTAATGAACAGAATGTTTTGGATGCCGCAGGCTGCCGTTCCGAGCAGATCCGCCATCATGCCGATCAGATTTTTGTCGCGGCAGCAGAAATGCAGGATCGTTTCCATGCCAGTCTCTCTCTGGATCCGTTCCGCCGCCACGATCGGCGATATTTTGCAGCTTGCGCGGGGACCGTCCGGAATATTGATGCAGTCCACCCCCAATTCTTTGAGCCGGAGGCATTTTTCGACCGTCGGCGTCAGATCAAATCCGCGCGGCGGCACGAGTTCCACGCTCGTCAGCCACGTTCCCTCCGCAAGTTTTCGGCCCAAAGCGGAACGCTCGGCAAGCGGAACCGGATCGAGAAGGATGGCCTTCGCATCCAGCTCTCCTTCACGCACGTCCGCAAGACGCGCATTGGCCAGCGGTTTCACAGAACGCGCCATTTCCAGAATATGCTCCGGACCGATCCCGCAGCACCCGCCGACTCCGCGAACGCCAAGATCGATGAACCGTTTCGCATACTCCGTAAAGAATTCCGGCGACGTCATGGAGATCGAACGGACTTCCACCTTACGCGGCGACCCCGCCTCCGGCTGGACCACGAGCGGGAGGTCCAGAAGCGAAACCACTTCCTGAACAGCCTCAAGCATCTCATCCGGTCCAAGACCGCAGTTCATCCCGTACGCAAACGGTTTCGGAAGCTGACGTTCCCGGCACGCAGACTGGAATTTCCGCACCATCTCGCCGATCGGCTCCTGATTTTTAGCCTCCGCCGCTCCGCAGCAATGCGCCGACTCGCCTTTTACGTACGGACGGAACGAAAGAATGAATGGGATCTTTACCCCTTCCGTCTCCTCGATCTTCTGAACGGCATACTCCGCCGCCATCATGGCATCCGCGTTGGTCTGCGTCTCAAACATGATGAAGTCCGCCCCCGCACGGTAAAGCGCCAGGACCTGCTCCATCACGATATTGAGCGACTGCTCAAAGGTAAGGGACTCCGCCCCCATCAGCGGTCCGACGCTTCCGGCGATGAAGATCGGCTTCTCCGCTTTTTTCGGATTCCGTTCCCGAAACTCTGCGATGGCTTTCTGGGCATTTCGGACGCCGGCTTCGTTGATCTCGCTGACGCGGTCCGCAAAACCAAATTTCTGAAGATAGAAGGCATTGGCGCTCGTCGTGTTCGTCGTGAGGACCTCCGCTCCGGCATCCAGATACCCTGCGTGGATCTTCACGACGAGATCCGAACGGGAAACGTTCAGTTCATCAAAGCAGGCGTTCGTAAAAATATGATTCCGGTAAAGTTCCGTACCCATCGCACCGTCAAAAATGACGACCGATCTCTGAAAGGCATCCTGGAGGAACGCAATTTGACTCGTACTCATTGAAAATCAGGGGAAATTCTCTGGGGAAAATGAGAAAACTCAGGGAATGAAGGAAAAAATCCGGATCCAGTCTCACACGGCACAAACAAAAAACTCGAAAATCACCATTTCCAGCATATGCCGCCCTTACGGATCCAAATGTTTCCAGAATACACTACGATGCCATTATTTTACCTGATTCAGCGCAAATGTCAAGCAGATTTTTCCTATTCTTCCTAAAAATTTGCCGTTTCTTTCAAAATCAAAAAGAAAAATCGCAAAATTTCGTCAAATTCTTTGCTCCGGCCCTTTTCGACTCGGGCAAAGTATGATAGAATAGAAGGGATGTGTGAGTGCAGAGACAGAATCAAACCCAGAACCTGATGAATTTCGTCATGAAACATTTCCGCCTGAAAAAATTTTTCGGCTTTTTTTTATTCGCAGTTTTCGGAATCGTCTTTTTGTGGACAGCCGGGATCCCCTGCTCTCTTTCTGCACAGCCGCACACCGTCCTTTTCCCCGCAGCGGCAGATCTTCCTGAAGATCCCTACGCCCCAGCCCCCCAAAGCAGAACATCCCTCGGCACCTCCGCAATACCGGGTCCCGCCGACGCCGCCTCTCCAGCCGGGACGACCGTTTCATCCAGGGATACGGTTTCGCCAGACTCGGCAGCATCGCCCCGTTCCGCAGCTTCATCCGGCTCCGCAGCGCAAACCGGCTCCACTACGCAAACCAATTCCGCAGCACAGTCCAAACAGGCCGTACAGTCCTCATCCGCGGATCCAGCGGTTCCGGACTCCCGTTTTGTCTCGCCGTTCCGGGATGGACTCCGTACGGTTTCGGATGAACCGAATGGAAGCCAACGATCGACGATCGTTCCGGCCCAATCGCCGCAAAACATGGACCTGAATACCATGGATCTTCTGCTTGGTCCAATGACTTCGATCGCCCTGCCCGGCTCTCAGGTCATCCTGACGGCGGGCGTTCGCGACCAGTCCGGCTACCTGCGCACCAATCAGCGGATCGACTGGCGTATCGCACCGGAAAGCGTCGGGCATTTTTCCCGGATACAGGAACGCGATCTCTCCAATATTCTGGTCTTTGACTTCGTGAAGCCCAAAATCATTTCCGACACGCAGGCCGTCACCACAACACTGCGTTCCAGCGCGATCCTGGACCGCGGAACTCCCGAACTCAACGACGACATTCAGGTTCGGCGCGGTGAATCCTGGGTCTCCGTCAGCTCGCCGCGGGAGGGAGTCACGCGCATTTCCGCCCACGCTCCGTACCTCCAGAACACGACTGGTCAAACACGGGAAGCTCGCATTTTCTGGATCGACGCGGCCGTTCGGCTTCCCGAATCCAAAGTGCTGGATTTCGGAAGCAGGTACACACTGAAGACGTCGCTGCGCCGTAATTCAGACCGTCAGCCTCTCTGCAGATGGCGTGTCCGCTACGAGATCTGCGGCAATTCCTCTGCCGTGCTTGGAAACGGAAACAAAATGCTCGAAGTCTACACGGACGAGAACGGCGAAGCACGGATCGAAATGCACCAGACCGTTTCCCAGGAGGAAGAGACCCGCGTCTCCGTCCAGATCATCCATCCGGAAGACGAAAACTTTTCTTCGCCGGTCCTCGTCCAGGAATCGAAACTCAACTTCCGCTGGAAACCGGATCTGGTCAAGATCGAAAAGACGCTTCCGGAAAACGCATTCATCGGCTCTGCGGTTTCGGGATACATTTCCGTCACAAACCTGACGGACCGTCCGATCAAAAACCTTCGGATCTCGGATTTTGCCCAGCCGGGGCTGACGCTCAAGAAAGCGGAACCGCAGGGACATGATTCCCTGGAAGGACGCCAGTGGCTCATCGACACACTGGAACCGTTCTCCACGCAGACGATCGCACTAACCTATCTGGTCGAGCAGCCGGGGACGCACGTTTCCTACACGCAGCTCCAGGTCCAGCAGATGGGGAGCGAACAGACGATCGAGACCTCTGCCGCCGTTCGCGCAGGAAGCGACACCTCGCCGTACACGCCGGTCATGCAGAACAACGCACCGGCAATTCCGCAGGGGGACAGCAGTGCGCCGAAACCGGAAGCACTTCCGGCACCGGACGACAATATGCCGCACACAGGAACTCCGGAATCCACGGATCCATCCGGCACATCCAAAGATAAACTGCCTCCTCCGACGTTTGCCAATGACGGAGTCTACGTCCCGGAAAACAGTACGGATCCATCCGCTCCGGCAGAAACATCGGGACGCTCCGAAGCAGGCAGAAGCTCCGATCCCGCACAGCAGCCGTCTGAGATCGCCGCACAGTCTCCCAAAAACGCACCGGTCTCACCCCGTCCCAATCCCGCAGACCTGATCCACCTGGATCTGACTGCACCGGCCGAAGTACGTGTCGGGGAGAGCTTTCTGCTGGACATCTCCATCATCAACCGAACGATGATGGCGCAGAAAAATATTCAGATCAGCCTGAACACCAGCGAGGGGATCCATACCCGATCCACAGAAAATGTTTACTCGGTTCAGCGCAAATTTGATCTGGGCCCCAACACGGAACAGCACATCAATACGGAGCTGAGACCCGTTCGGCCTGGTTCACAGAGTGTTTGTGTGAAGATCAAACTCCCCAACGGCAAAGAGTACCTGCGTCAGGCTTTCATTCAGGTACAGGAAAACACAGACTCCGACGAAACCTTTTCCAATTCCGCCGAAATGCCGAATTCCGCAGATACGCAGTCTGTCCCTGCCGACACGCAGTCCGATCCTGCCGGTCTCCAACCTGATTCCGCAGATACGCAGTCCAATGTTCCGGAAAACACTTCCGATGCCCAGCTGGACGATATGCTGCCCGGGATGCCGGAAACGCCGGAATTGCCCGAATCGCCTGACCTGAAGGAAACGCCGGAATCGCCCGCCCCCCCTGCCCAGAAGGGAACGCAGGAGTCCCCGGATCTGCCGGGGTCTAACAGAGGCGCTGTGGACGGGGATCCTGCAGGAAATGGGAGTGCTGCCGGAGAGGAACTTCCCCGATCGCTTGAACTTCCGGATCCTCTCGACACCCCGGAGATCCCGAAACAGAAACCCGCGGAAACGCCGCAGCAGAACGCCGGTACACCGGGCCGCCATTCTGCCGCGTCCGCCCCTTCAGCTTCCCCGACGGTCAGGGAAACCCTTGAGGAAGAAAACGATGAAAATTCGCAATTTTCCCTCGCATTAACGGAATCCAGTTCATTGATCCGTACGGGAGACACTTTTTCGTACACGCTGAAAGTCACGAACACGACAAACAGCGTCATTCAGAATACCGAAATTCTACTGGCTTTTCCTTCCGAAAATCTGGAGATCCTGAAGGACTCACTCATCGGACCGGCTGATGCGGACATCGATCCGGCGATCGGCACCGTAAAATTTGCGCCGATCCCCCAGATCCAGCCCGGCGAAACGATCTCGTGCCAGATAGAAGTCAAGGCTCTGAAGAGCGGAACATTCCAGGCTCACGCAGAACTTTTCCTTGAAGGAAAACCGGCCGCGGACAAGAAGCTCGAAACGACGATCCGGGAAACCGCGTCAACCAAATCAAACTAAATTTTATTTCACCAACTTTTTTCAGGAAAGAAAAATCATGAAAAAATCGACCCACCCTCTGCTTCTTTCGGTCTTCACGCTCCTTTGCGTGATGCTCGCAGGCAGTTCCGCGCTTTTTGCGGAAGTTCCGGAATCCCTTAAGTCCAACCTCCTCCCTGAAAATCTTCGCACCCTTTCAGGGACGGAATCGGAAGGCAGCGCGATCAAGCGCAGCAGCATGGTCTTCCAGTGGCTTCTGCCGCAGGTGATCGACGCCGAAAAGACGTGGCGCACCAACTACGAAGCCCTCCAGACGCCGGACCAGGTCCGTGCCTACCAGAAACGCCTTCGCGGGGAATTTCTCGCCGCGATCGGCAGTTTCCCGAACGACACGCCGCTGAATGCGAAGATCGTCGACACGATCCAGTACGACGGCTACGTCATGGAAAAGATCATCTACGAATCCCAGCCGAATCATTTCGTCACCGCCGTCATGTACCTGCCGGACGAAAAGAAGTTCCCGAAACCGTGGAGTGGTGTGGTCATCACGTGCGGCCACAGCTTCAATGGGAAAGGCGCGGACGCCTACCAGCGCGCCGCGATCCTTCATGCGCTCAACGGTATCGCCGCGTTCCACGTGGACCCGATCGACCAGGGCGAACGTATGCAGAACGTCGACATGAAAACGAAAAAGCCGAGTGTTTCCTGCGTTCAGGGCCACAATCAGGTCGGCATCGGCTCCATCCTTCTCGGACGCAATGCCGCGACGTTTGAAATGCACGACCTGTTCCGTGCTCTCGACTACCTCCAGACGCGCAGCGACATCCGCCACGACAATCTGGGAATGACCGGAAACTCCGGCGGCGGAACGCAGACGTCCTACGCCATGGCACTGGATGACCGGATCAAGGTCGCGTGCTCCAACTGCTACACCTGCTCGCTCTACGGTCTGATGAAACGAAATGATGCTCAGGATGCCGAGCAGAACATCTTCGGTCAGGCTGCGTTCGGAATGGACCATGCGGACTACTGCATGATGCGCGCTCCGCTTCCGACCTACCTCGGAACCGCCACGAAGGATTTCTTCCCGCTTCCGATGGCGAAGCAGAGTTTCGCGGACGCGCAGCGCGTCTTCGGGATCATGGGCAGCGAAGGCAATATCTACCGCGCAGAAACGGACAATCAGCACGGATGGGACAAAACGCTCCGTCAGGAAACGGTCCGCTTCATGGTGAAGCACCTGGAAGGCCGCGATATTGAAGTCATTGAACCGGATTCCATCAAAACGCTCAAAGACCCGGAGATCCAGGTCTCGCCGAACGGGCAGTCCATCTTCATGGAAGGTGCCCGCACGACGTACGACATCAACCGCGATGAGGCCAAACGCCTGACAGCCGGCCGCAAACCGATCGATGTCGACACGATCGCCAAGATCCGCGAGCTGATCAAAGTCCGCGACGCCTCTGCGTTCGGCGAGATGAAAGTCCGCGACCTCGGCACCGAATCGCTTGCCGACGGTATCTCGGCCCAGAAAGTCATCCTTGAACCGGAAGCCGGCATTTACCTCCCGGCGATCCTCTTCAAGGCCGCGAATGCTCCTGAAAAAACCGACGCCGTCCTTTACGCAGCGGATTCCGGCAAAACGACCGGCTACGATGAAAATATCCTGCCGATGGTAAAATCCGGAAAAGCGGTCCTCGCCGTCGATCTCCGCGGCTGGGGCGAAACGCAGCAGAACCTCCGTGCAAGCTATTTCCGTCCGTCCCACCTCGGAACCGACGGATGCGATTTCTACGTCGCGTACAATCTGGCAAAAACGCACATGGGATTCCGCACGGATGACGTCTTTGCCGTCACGCGCTGGCTCAAAGCTCAGTCCTGGTGCGCCAACGTGGAACTCTACGGCATCTCCGAAGCGTGCCTGCCGCTCCTTCACGCCGCAGTTCTGGAAAAAGACTGCTTCAAGCACGTGACGCTGGAACGCTGCCTCGTTTCCTGGACCAACACGGTCGAGAACGGCGAGGATTCCCGCACACCGCTGACCAGTACCGTCCACGGCGCCCTGAAGGTCTACGATCTTCCGGAAATGCGTGCGTATCTGGAAAATGCCGGAAAACTCACGCTGAAATCGACGAAAACGGCTCTGGAAAAATAGGATCTTCCCCCTTTTTCCATCTCCGGCAGACCGACGCCGTGCTGACGCGCTAACGGTACAGTTCAGCCCCGGTTTGCCGGCCCCGGTCTCCCAAATGGATACACGAAACCGCAGAGAGCCGTTCTTTCTGCGATTTCGCCAATTGGGATCATTCTCCGGATCATCCCTCCCCCCAAAAAGTCTCTTAATTCCCGCCAACATTCAGAAATGTTCCAAAGAAAGGACTCCCCATGTTCCGAAAAACTGCCATCCAGTTTCTTTCACTGTTTGCGCTGATGCTTTTCCTGCCGTTCTCGCAGGCTCAGGAAAAAGATGCCGAGCCTCAAAACGGTCTTGAGATCCTGATGAAAAAGCACGGAATCGCCAACTCGACCGCGCAGGTCACGCCGACGATCTGTGCTCTCTGCGGCCTCACGCCTCCGGAAACGAGTCAGATGCCGCCGATCGAATCGGTCCTGAAATTCTGGAACGGACTTCGCGGAGAAGATTCCGACGCCGTGGTGGAAAAAGTTTTGATTTTCTGTCCGGACGCGACCGGCGATTTTCTCGTTCCGCACTACCCGGACGACTGGAAACCGCTTTTCGAAAAAACGGACGTCCGCGTGAAGGGGACGAACGTTCTGCCGAGCGTCACGCCGGTCTGTTTCGGCACGATCTTCACCGGTGCGCCGCCGGAGATCCACGGGATCCGCAAGTACAGCGACAAATACGTGCCGGACCCGATCAAAGTCAGGACGCTTTTCGACGTTTTTGCCGCGGCGGGGAAAAAAGTCGTCATCGTCGCGCAGAAAGGCTGCAGTATCGACATGATCTTCCGAAATCGGCCGATCGACTACGTTTCGACGAAAAATTCTCATGAATCGGTCGAGATCACGAAAAAATTCCTGCGCGAATCGGACTACGATCTGATCCTCTGCTATGATGGAAACTACGATTCCGTCATGCACGGCAAAGGGGTCCACCATCCGAAATCCATCGCAGCCATGCGCGATTCCATCCGCTGGTACCTGGAACTTGCCGAGGCCGCCGACGAAGCGTGGAGCGGGAAGAACCGACTCGCCGCCTTCACCCCTGACCATGGAGCGCACGACAATTCCAAAGGAAAAGGCACTCATGGTTCCGACCGGGCAGACGACGCAGTCGTGAATCACTTCTACCGTTTCCGCATGGGCAAATAAATCGTCTTTTTTATCCCGGACAGACCGCAGTTTCCAATGCCGTGCGGAATTTTTGAAGATCTGCGTTTTTGAAACAGAAAGCCGACCGCTTTCTGTTTTTTGTCCCTGAAATATTTCAAAAATCGACGCGGGGGGACTTTACAGAACGGTCTGTTTCGGATAAAATGAAAGAATCTGGACCATCCACCAACCGCAACCCCATCAAGGTGCCATCATGAAACGAATTCACTGGGCCGTTTCGGCTTTTTCTGCGTTTGCGCTCTGTCTTTCAGGCAGTCTGAATTCCGCGAATGCGGGATCCAGCACACCGATCCATTTCAGTTTCGAGCAGGACCTCCAGAACTGGAAAGTCGTCGAAGGCCATTTCGGCGACATTCGGTGCGGACTAGAATTTCAGCACCACTCGAACAATACGAAACCGTGGCCCAAAGACGGAAAATTCCACCTTTCCTCACTTGAGCTTCAGAACGCGCCGATCGACGAACAGCGCGGCGTCATCGAGTCGCCCATCTGGAAAAATACCGGAGAGAAAGTGACCCTGACCGTCGGCGGCGGTGCCGTGGAAAAAGTCGCGGTCGAACTCTGCGAGATCCTGAGCGACGAGTGCACGCAGACCGCTCCGGCAGTTCGCGTCGTTGCGTCGGCAAAAGGGAAAAATCACCAGGATCTTCATCCCGTCACGTGGGATACGAAAGAGCTGATCGGCCGGAATCTCATGATCCGGCTCGTCGACAATGAGGTCAGCGGCTGGGGGCACATCACGCTGGATGACGTCCGCGCCGAAGGTGAGCTCCTCACCGAAATGACGGCCAGCTTCCGCAAGATCCGCGCGCTCGTGCTCCCGGAACTTCCGGAAGTCCGCGAGATCATTCCGACGAAAGAAGATCCCAATGCGAAGTCTCACCCGGAACTGACCAAAACGCCGATCCTTTTCGTTGCCCGTCCGCAGTACATCAAGGACCACCACAATACGGCGACGCTTTTCCAGAACGGCGAGATCAACACGCATAAATTCAGCGGCGGTTCTGCTCTGAAAGTCGCCGATTTCAGCAAACTGGACGCCAACGGCCCGAACTGAGTAGCAACAGCCTGCTTGCCCTCAACGGAACCGGAGTTGGGGTTGAC
>CAZRGJ010000037.1:0-11545 GCA_964599445.1 uncultured Planctomycetaceae bacterium
AGACGGAACTTTGCTGAAGGCCTGCGCTGAATGCATAAAAAAGTCCCGAAAAGTGCTGGGACTGGATCTTTGAGTTTTCGCTAAATATTTCCAAAATAAAACCCCGACATTTGCCGGGGTCAAGCGGAAGACACGAGACTCGAACTCGCAACCCCTGACCGGGGCACCTCATTTCCAATGAGGCCGCTAGCCATTCGCTTATCTTCCAAATCAGATAATCAAAGTATATGCAAAACAGAAAAAATTTCAAGGCCCCCCTGCGGAAATTTTTCAAATTTTTTAAAAATTTCTGCAAAATCGGCACATTTTCATTTCGATTCGCATTTAATCGTCGGCCCGAAAACGGCGTCCTGCCTTTTTTTCTGAGTTTCTTGCCTTCGTTTCCAGTCTGCGCCGGACCGATCCGCGCGTCGGTTTCGTCGCGATCCGCGCTTTGGGTTTTCGAAGGGACTTGAGGAGCAGATCCTGAAGTTTTTTCAGGCACTCCATTTTATTTTTCGGCTGGTCGCGTGAAGTCTGGCTCGAGATGACGATCGTGCCGTCTTTCGAAAAAAGCGACGGGTGTGCCGTTTTCATGTGCTGGATTGCCTCGGTCTCCTGCGCGAATACGCAGCTGGTTTCCGGATTCCAGAAAAGAAAGACCTTACTCGATACTTTGTTGACGTTCTGTCCTCCCGGTCCACTGCTGCGGGCGAACGAAAACGTGATCTCATCCAGCGGGATCTCCAGTCCCTGACGAATAAAAAGTCCCATGATGTTCCCTCTTTTGGATCCCTGAGATCCTTGATCTCCATTTTTCGAGTGCGTGATGAAAAACCCAAAATAAATGAAACTGCGGCAGTCTGCCATTGAAAATCGCACAGGCCGCCGCAGTATGATGCAGTCAGGATCCCGTTCGGAAACCCATTCCGAGTCCCTGATCCCAGAGTCTCAGAGATTCATTCTTGCCTCAAAAGAGTCTCATTTAAAGTTCATTTGAGGCTCCTTCAGAGGACCGTCCGGGATCCTGTCTTCTGTCCGTCCGCTACTTCGTTTCGAGGATGAACTCGAAATCGTAGAAATTCTCTCTCAGCTTGAACTGGTCGTGCGGATGCGCCCCCCAGGAATCATCGCCGCCGACGCCCGTCTGGAGGTAGTCGATGTGAACGAAAGTCTCTTCATGTTCCGGCATCTGGAACGGATGCTTGTGGCTCTGAAGGTCTTCCAGACTGTAGTGCAGCACATTGAACGAGAACCACGGCTGGTCTTCGTATCCTTTCAGCCCGAACACACGGATCGACCCCATTTTTCCGGCGAGATCCATCATGTACGTGTCGGTGTGGTTGCCCGTTTCCTGCGGTTCGGAGTACGGGAAGTAGTTTTCCGTCACCGTCGATTTCCAGTGGCCGAAGAGGAGACCATTCTTGCGGTCCCAGTACGTTTCGGCAGGACCGCGTCCGCACCATTTCAGGGCTTCAAAACCCGGGACCGTCGCGAAACGCACACCGAAACGCGGCATTTCCGGAAGCAGATTTCTCGCCATGTGGCGGTAGTTCATCCCGACGCGAAGTTTGCCTGCTTTATCGATCGCGTACGTCATGGTCAGCTGGGCCGGGAGTTCCGGAAGGGTTCCCTGGAACGTCAGGACGCCGTCGGCGAAGCTGGCGGAATCGATCTTCCAGTTTTTGCCGGCGTCTTTCCAGATCTTCAGACGGTTCGGGGCGTGATTTCCGCGGTCATTGTCCGTCGGGGCACGCCAGAAGTTCGGCTGAATGGGGGCCGAAAGGATCTCTGTGCCGTTCTTTTTCCAGGAAATGACGTTTCCGGATCTTTTGCAGAACGTGAATTCTACGCCGTTGGCCGCAAGCTGGTACGTGTCGGCCGTTTCCGTCACTTTGGAGCCTGCGTCGACCGTGAAGGCAGGGCCGGTGAAATCGCGGACCTTGAACTGATCCCACGCCATGACCGTCCCCGCCTTGGCGTACGGAGTGTCGGAGGCCAGAATGTACTCAAACGTGACGTACCGGGCTTTTTTGATGACTGCGGAAAGATCGACGCTCAGTTTTGCCGTTTCTCCGGCTTTCAGATCCGGGCACTCAATGGCGACGGGATCTGCGAGATTCGTGACGCGCCACTGGAGTTTGAAATTCGAGAGGTCGGAGAAGTCGTGGCGGTTCTCGACGTTCACCGTCAGGATGCCGTTTTCGAGCGAAACGAAACGGGTCTTGATCGGCTGCTGGCAGAATTTGACCTGCGCCATGCACGGATGCGGCGTGCGGTCAGAGGAGATCAGCCCATTGCAGCAGAAGTTGTCGTCGGTCGGAACGCCGGCGTATCCGAAGTCGCCGCCGTAGCCCATGAATCCTTTACGGTAGTCCGTGTTCGTGGACGGCACGTACTTTTTCATTGGCATGACGCCGTCTTCCGGAACGGCCGTCCGCAGTCCCTGATCGACCCAGTCCCAAATGAAACCGCCCTGGAAGTGCCGGATATTTTTATCGTAGGCCGCGTCCCAGAAAAGGTCAAAGTTTCCGGTCGAATTCCCCATTGCGTGCGCATATTCGCACATGATGAGCGGTTTCGTCTGCGGTTTGGAGCCGTATTCGACACAGTACCAAGGGCGCGAGTACATCGGGCAGTGAATGTCCGTGTTCGGACCGCCTTCGGCACGTTCGTAGTGAAGGGGACGGGAAGCGTCACGTTCGCGGACGTATTTTGCCGCTGCGGTGAAGTTCACGCCGTCACCCGCTTCATTTCCCATGGACCAGACCACGACGCTCGGATGATTTTTGAAAGACTCCACGTTGTTGCGGTTCCGGTCCACGTGCATTTCCATCCAGACCGGGTCTTTCGCCAGCGATTTGGCACCGTATCCCATGCCGTGGGATTCGATGTTTGCTTCCGCCGTGACGAAAAGTCCGTACTCGTCGCAGAGTTCGTAGAAAATCGGATCATCCGGGTAATGGCACGTGCGGACGGAGTTGAAATTGTTCGCCTTCATGAGGAGAATGTCCTGGATCATCAGCTCCCGCGTGACGGAGTGCGCCGTGTTCGGATCATGTTCGTGGCGGTTCACGCCGCGGACGACGACCGGAACGCCGTTGATGAGGAACTGCCCATCCCTGATCTCGGACTTGCGGAAACCGACACGGATGGCGGTCGTTTCCAGCACATTGCCCGATTTGTCGAGGAGTTTGAGCGTCAGCGGGTAGAGAGTCGGCGTTTCAGCTGTCCATTTTTTCGGATTCGGCACGTCGATGGAAAGTTTTGCTGTCGTTTCGCCGTCGACCTTCACCAGCTCTGTTTCTGTCTTGAGATCCAGTCCGCCGAGTTCCGCAGAGGCCTTCACTTCGGAAACGCCGCCAAGATTCTGAATGTTGAATTCAACGTCCAGTTTCGCATTTTCGTAGTTTTCGTCGAGGATCGGCTTCGCCCAGAAGTCGCGGATACGCGTTTTCGGTTCGGAAATGAGGTGAACGCTGCGGAAAATTCCGGAAAGACGCCAGAAGTCCTGGCATTCCAGATACGAGGCGTCCGAATATCGGTAGACTTCCACCGCGAGCGTGTTTTTTCCGGGTTTCAGGTACTTCGTGATGTTGAATTCCGCGATCGTCCGGCTGTCTTCCGTATATCCGACCTTCTGGCCGTTCACCCAGACGTAAGCCGCGGAGCCGACGCCGTCAAAGCGAAGCGTCGTCTCACGGCTGATCCAATTCGCCGGGATCTCGAAGTCCGTGCGGTAGGAGCCGACCGGATTGTAGTCGCGCGGAACGAACGGCGGGTTCGCCTTGAACGGGTACGGAATGTTCGTGTAGATCGGGTGATCGTATCCCTGGACCTGCCAGTTTCCGGGGACTTTGATGTCGTCCCAGCCGGTGACGTCAAAGTCGGTTCGGAAGAAATTCGCAGGGCGTTCGTCGGGATTTTTCGCAAAATGGAACTTCCACATTCCGTCGATCGTCTTGACGAACGAAGAATTCGCACGGTCAAACGTCAGTGCCTGCGCCGCGTCGGCGTACGGATAGAAAACGGAACGTGCGGGTTCTTTGTTGATGCGGAAGACTTTGGGATTTTCCCAGTCGGGAGCCGCATTCTGCGCAAATACTGAAACGGCCGTCAAACCGAAAAGCATCGCGAGCGAAAAAATCAGTTTTTTCATGGTGAGTCCTTTTTTTATTCAGGAATGGAATTGAAAATGACGTTTCATTTTCTGTTCATTATACGAAATTTGTGTGTTTTGTCAAGTTTTCCCATCGGAAATTTCGGAAAATTTTGTCTGAGCGGAATGCGAAAAGCGGATCCGGTTTGGAAATGTCATGTCCGGGGGCTTGACTTTCCTCGCAGGTCAGGTAAAATGAAGGGAAATTTTTGGAAATTTTTCTGGTTTAATGGAGGAGAGATCATGTCCAATCGACCGCTTGCTGTTGTGACGGGAGCGTCTGACGGAATGGGGAAAGAGTTTGCCCGGGAACTTGCCGCCATGGGGAACGATCTTCTCCTTACGGCACGGCGCGGGTACGTGCTGGATTCGCTGAAAAAGGAACTTGAGGCGGCGTATGGCATTTCCGTCGAAACGATGCCGATGGATCTTTCGGAACTCGAAAATATTCGGACACTTGAAGAAAAGATCGACATTTCCGACCGGCTTCTCTGGCTGGTGAACTGTGCGGGATTCGGCGCGGGAGACGGCGTTTTTCCTGACGTTTCCGCCGACGTGGAGACCCGGATGCTTCTTCTGCACAATGTGGCCCCGATGCGTCTTTGCCGGGCGGCGCTCATTCCGATGAAGATCAACGGACGCGGTTTCATCATCAACGTCGCGTCTGTCGCCGGTTTCGTTGCGTCCCGCGGGGCCGTTGACTATTCCGCCACCAAGGCGTTTCTCATTACGTTCTCCCGTGCGCTTCAGTGCGACTGCGCCGGTTCAGACGTTCACGTTCAGGCGTTCTGCCCCGGTTTCGTCCGGACAGGATTCCATGACTCCGAAACGATGAAAAATTCGCCGCTGAAGGATCAGGTCCCCGGTTTCATGTGGGATTCTGCGCCCCGCGTCGTCAAAAAATCGATCCGGGCGGTCCAGAAACGGTATTTTCGCCGCGTCGTCTTCATTCCGTCGCTTTTCTATCGGCTGATCGCGCGCATTATGTCCGGACGTCTTCTCGCACCGGTCCGTATTCTTTTGACGGGCGGACAGACGCGGTAGAAGATCCTGCCGATGAAAAAAGGTCGGGAGTTTGGGAGACGTTCACGTTCGCCGGCGGACGTCTCCAGTCTTTTCTTGGAATTTCTGAGAATTTTCGAAATTTTCTGAAGATTTCTGTGAATCAGGGCGGTTCAGTACTGATTCAGCCGGCTGAAGATCATGATCTCCAGCATGTTGACGGACTGCGGTTCCCCGGAATCGAGGAGTGCACCGAATTCCCCGCCGTTTTCCATGCCGTTTCGGAGAATGCCGCCCAGTTCGCGCCAGCGTTCCGAAGTGAAGATCCACTGCCTGCGTACCGGAACCCCGTCTTCCATCGCGTGCAGAATGTTTTCAAGCAGCTCGGTCTTCGTCATGTTTCGAATGACCTGGCACTCGTCAAGTGAAAAATGACGCTCAAGAAGATGGATCGTCCAGAACCAGTCCGGTTTGCGGTTGATCTCTTCCAGAGAAAATGGCGTGCGTCCGGAGGTCGGGAACACTGCGGCGGATGAGGAACCGGGCGCAGACCCTCCTGCGGAGTCGGCAGGCAGTGGCTGTGGAGCATCCTGGGCCGTGAGCGGCTCCGGGAGATGGGGGACCGGTGCCGTTTGCTGACGCAGAAGTTCCGCACTTCCCGACGGAATGTGCATGCCGGTCTGGGGCGAGATTGGCGATACGGACGCGGCTGAAACGGCAGTGGAGCCTAATGCGTTTGTCTGCTGCGTGGATTTCTGCGACAGAGGGGTCTGCGGCAATGCGGTCTGCGGCGTGCCTGATTTCTGGATCGCACCGAGACGCAAAAGGATCAGACGCGGAAACGGCGGGACGAAATCGAGTGCTTCCGTGCCCCGCATGATGGCGTTTCCCCGTTCAGAAAGCGTCAGGATCGGGCGGCGGAATTGACCTTTTCCGCAATTTTCCTGACGGATCAGGCCGGCCGCCAAAAGTGCTTCGATCATTGGGAGGACGTCCTTTTGCTGGTAGCCTGCCAGTTTCCCGTAGGTCGTGATGGTGTCGAGGCGGAGTTCGGAAATGCGCGACGATGCGGAACCGCACAGGACCTGCGCCAAAAGGGTTTTTCCGCAGGAGAATCCGCGTTCCATGGTGATCCGCGCCAAACCGCTGAGGATGATCCGGACGAGTTCCGTCAGAGGCTGAGTCACGGTCAGCTCGGATGCCGTTCCCGGAAGAGAACCGCTGACGATACCGGCAGCGCGGGAATTTGCGGGAACTTCTGTCCGGAAGCCGAAATTTTCCGACTCTTTTCGGATCGGGTCGCTCCCGGTGTGGCTCACGAGCGTCGGGGCGGCCGGAGGATTTTCGAAACCGGCGGAGTTTGTCGTTACGCCGTCCGAGATCGTGTTTTTCCGGATCCCGCGCATCTCGCAATTGTCGCACTGACCGCACGTTCCGGAATTTTTCTCGCCAAAGTACTCCAGGATCTGTGCCTGTCTGCATTTCTGCGTCATGGCGAAGCCGCACATTTTGTCGAGCCGCTCATATTCGGCCGCCTTGCGTTTTTCATGAAGTTCAAAATCGATCTTCAGGTCGCTGAATCGCGGGAATCTGGGACGGAAATTTCCGGCATTTTCTTCCGTTTCTGCGTTCATGGGGATCATGCGGATCGCGCGGCCTCGAAACGGCGGAACGTACGTAAAGAACGCGTGCCGATTCAGCTCCCGCAGTGCCGCGGAGATCGCCGGGGCTTTCAGTCCCGTCCGCTGTTCCAGCTCATCGATCGTGCAGAAGACCAGCTCGTCAAAGCGTCCGTCCACGACTGCACGCGCTGCGTCCCAGACTTTGAGCTGATTGCGTGCGTTTGCGGAGAGGAAGTTTCCGGCTTTCTCCCAGGAAGAATCGATTCGGAGCGAAACAAAATTTTCCGACGCATCCAGACGTTCGAGAACTCCGGCAGATTCCAGCAATTTCTCGCTTGAGCCGATGGCGTCTGCGCTGCTTCCGGAGATCTCCAGCTCCTCACGGATCTCCTGCTGGGTTTTTTCGATGATCCGGTCCCCCTGGAAGCAGAGGTAGGCGTAGACCTGCTGCACGATATCGCGGGACGGATACGAGCTTTCGATGAAGAATTCCTGCGTTCGCCGGTCTCCGTAGTTGAAGAGGAGCATACAGTGCGACGGTTTGCCGTCACGTCCTGCGCGTCCCGCCTCCTGATAGTATCCTTCCAGAGAGCCAGGCATATTGTAGTGGATGACGAAACGGACGTCCGGTTTGTCCACTCCCATCCCAAACGCATTCGTCGCCACGACGATGTCTGCACGCGGAGCGGGAGACGCCGGCGCAGAGTCTGCGGGGACCGCGTGCCCTGCGGTTCGGGAGGACTGCGGGGAAACATCCCGGGCTGCGGAAGTTCCGAAACTGCCGAAACCTTCGGAGGGACTGAAACTGCCGAACTCATCGTATTCGCTGAATCCGTTGAGAATATCTTCCGGCGTCGGCTCGTATTTGGGCGGAGCAGGGGCGTCGGATGCACTTCCGGAAACGGGAGCTTTCCGCTGCATGAATTCTTCCTGGACCGCTTTTCGATCCTGCGGGTTCATCCCCGCATGGTACGCGACAGCCCGGCGGTTCGTGAACGCATTGATGTACTCCGCGACCTCGACGGTCCGTTTTCGGCTTGACGTGTAGACGATCCCCGCGCCGGAATGGGACTTGAGGAATTCGATCAGAACGTCTTTCTTATTCTGTTCGCCGCTGACCGGGACGACTTCGTAGAAAAGATTGGCGCGTGCAAACCCGCGGATGAAGATCGCCGGATCGGTCAGTGCGAGCAGCTCGATGATGTCGCGCCGCACGACGTCGGTAGCCGTGGCGGTGAGGGCGATCGTCGGCGGATTTCCGAGTGCTTCCCGAAATTTGCCGAGCTTCGCATAATCCGGGCGAAAATCGTGCCCCCACTGACTCACACAGTGTGCTTCATCAATGGCGAGAAGAGAAAGATTCGTTCTGCGGACCGCCGATAGAAAACGGGTACTGCGAAACCGTTCCGGCACGACGTACATGAGACGGAATTCTCCCGCGGCCATGCGTTCCATCCGGTTGGACTGTTCTTCCGGAGTGAGTGACCCGTTGATGAAGGAAACGGGGATCCCGAGTGCGGAGAGCGCGTCGACCTGGTCCTTCATCAGTGCGATGAGCGGCGAGACGACGAGAGTCACTCCCGGCAGGACCAGCGCGGGCAGCTGATAGCACAGGCTTTTTCCGCCGCCGGTCGGCATGATGCACATCGTGTCCCGGCCGCTCAGGATCGTACGGATGATTTCTTCCTGACCCGGGCGAAAATCCGAAAGCCGGAATTGCTCAAGAAAGGGATGAAGATCAAGGCATTCTGTGGGCATGGTTCACGAAATGAAATGACGGATGAATGAAATGCGGATCAGGAACGGGACGCCGGCCGGTTGGCGGGCTGCCTGTCTTTCATTATACGCAAAAGCAGTTTGGCGTCAAGGAAGGAAAATGTAGAAAAAAGAAAAAAACTGAAATTTGGGCGTGCTGAACCGAAATTTTCTGCATCGGCCGCAGATGGGAGTCTGCTGTTTTTTCGTGAGATTCTGTCTGTTCGGAAACTTTTTCTGAAATTTTTGATTTTCTGCACGCTCCCCCCGTTTCTTTTTCGGAAATTTGTGGTAGAATAGGCAAGCTGTGTCCATTTCTTATTCGGCAGTCCGCAGGAGACGGAGTGATGCACGGTTTGTGATGAAATGTTCAATTTTAAGGCGTCCGATGGTCCGGATGCCGGTCATTTTTCTTTCAGAAAGCAGTTGAAGTATGATGAATTCCCGTTCTGCAGTAAAGCCGCTGCCCATGTCCGTCGAAGAAATTTCAGCACGCGGCTGGGATCAGGTCGATGTCGTTTTTGTTTCAGGGGACGGTTACGTCGATCACCCCTCTTTCGCGACGGCACTTTTGGGACGATGGCTTGAGGCTAACGGTTTCCGCGTCGCGATTCTCGCACAGCCGGACTGGAAATCGTGCGATGCCTGGCGGAAATTCGGACGGCCGAGGCTCTGTTTTGCGGTGAGTTCCGGAAATATGGACTCGATGGTGAATCACTACACGGCGAATCGTAAGGTGCGGAATGTGGATGCGTACACTCCGGGCGGAAAGATCGGAATGCGTCCGGACCGCGCGGCGACGGTCTACTGCCAGCGGGCAAGAGAAGCGTTCCCCGGTGTTCCGGTCGTCCTCGGCGGTGTTGAGGCGAGTCTGCGCCGTACGGCACACTACGACTATTGGAGCGACAAAGTGCGCCGCAGTGTGCTTCTGGATTCCAAGGCGGACATCCTCTCCTTCGGCATGGGGGAACATTCGCTTCTCGAGATCGTTCGCCGACTGGATGCCGGTGAATCTGCGGCCCAGCTCCGAGACATCCCGGGGACGGCGAACCGGTTGGGAGCGTCGGAATTTCTCGTGAAAAACGAAGCGGGCGAAAATGTCGTGGATCCCGCGCGTCTTCCGGAAAATGTCGTTCTGCTTCCTTCTACGGAAGAAGTCACCGCGGAAAAGGCAAAATTCGCAGAAATGACGAAACTGATCTGCGAAGAAATGAATCCTTTCAGCGGCAGACCCCTTTTCCAGCAGAGCGGAACGGAAGCCGTCGTCGTGAATCCGCCGGCAAAACCGCTTTCGACGGAAGAGATGGACGCTGTCTACGCTCTTCCTTTCACCCGGCGTGAGCATCCGAGCTACGGCGATGCCAGGATCCCCGCACTCCAGACGGTCCGCGATTCCATTCAGGCTGTCCGCGGATGCTATGGCGGCTGCTCGTTCTGCTCCATTGGTGCGCATGAAGGCAAAGTGACGCAGTGCCGCTCGAAGGAATCGATCCTTGCCGAGGCGAAACGCATGGCGGAAGACCTTCATTTCACTGGCACGATCACCGACATTGGCGGTCCGACTGCGAATATGTACGGCACGAAATGCGGAAATCCGGATGCGCAGAAAGCCTGCCGCCGCCGAAGCTGCCTCTACCCGGAGATCTGCCCGAATCTGGAAACGAGCCATCGCGAGTACCTCGATCTTCTTTCGGAGGTCCGGGATGTTCCCGGGGTCCGGAATGTCTTCATTGCGTCCGGCATCCGGTCGGATCTGGCGCAGGCGGCTCCCGAGTATGCGGAATTCATGGAAAATCTCGTCGCGCACCATGTCGGCGGGCATTTGAGTGTCGCGCCGGAGCACATTTCGCCGTGTGTGCTTGCGAAGATGCACAAACCGGAGGTCGCGGAATTCGACCGGTTCGTGGATGATTTTGATATTGAAACGGACCGTCAGGGAAAAGATTTCTACACGGTGCCGTATTTCATTGCATCGCATCCGGGCTGCCGTCTGGAGGATATGGTGGAGCTGGCGGAGTATCTCCATCAGTATGGATACCGTCCGCAGCAGGTCCAGGATTTCTATCCTACGCCGTTCTCCGTCGCGACCTGCATGTACTATACCGGCCTGGATCCTTTCACCGGTGAAGCCGTTCATTCGGCACACGGAGACCGGGAACGCAAGATGCAGCGTGCGCTGATGCAGTATTTCAAGCCTGAAAATTACTTTACCGTCCGCGAAGCACTTGAGAAGGTCGGGCGCACGGATCTCATCGGTACGGATGCGGAATGTCTCATTGGACCGCGTGCGCCGCAGGCTTCCGGGACCCTTCAGCGTGCCGACGGCTCGAAAGGCGGCTACCGCCAGCGTTCACGTGAAGAGAATGAGGCGCAGGAACAGCGGGCATTTCAGCGGGCGGCATTCCAGAAAGGCGCGACCGGATTTGGAAAACCCTACCGTTCCCGTGAAGAACGCGGCGGACGGGATGGCGGACGTAATTTTGGACGCGGTGCCGGACGCAGTTTTGACCGGGAAGACAGAATGGAACGCGGTTTCCGTGAAGAACGGGATGGTTTCCGCAGCGGCGAAAACCGTTTTTCCGGGCGGGAAGAGCGCGCGGATCGTGCCGGGCGTTTTGCAGACCGGTTTTCGGATCGGTATTCCCGCGGACGGCGGAATGAAGAACGTGACGGCGGCCGCGGTACCGGACGGGATGGCGGACGTTTTGAACGGAACGATTTCGGAAGGTCGGAACGCGGGCCAAAGACCGACCGGTTTGGGCGTGTAGACTACCGTGATTCCTGGAAGACCGCAAAACGCGGAGCAAAACCGAAATTCCATCCGGATTCTGAGGTCGATACCTGGAGCACGGAAGACGTTTTGCGTGAAAATGGACTCTTTGGTGCCGAGAAACCGGCAGAACGCCGTGAAGAGCGGGGCGGTTTCCTGGGCGGTGAACGCAGGAACGGCGGACGCAGCGAAGGTGGTTTCCGGGGCGGTGAACGCAGGAACGGCGGACGCAGCGAAGGTGGTTTCCGGGGCGGTGAA
>CAZRGJ010000037.1:11645-13337 GCA_964599445.1 uncultured Planctomycetaceae bacterium
CGCAGGAACGGCGGACACAGCGAAGGCGGTTTCCGGGGCGGTGAACGACGAAACGGCGGACGCGGCGGCGGTTTTCGCGGACACGGCGGAAACTGATCCTCAGCCGACTGTTGAGCGAGAGAACGGATGGATCCTTTTGAGAGAAGGCGTTCGTTCTCTCTGATCCCGGTCCGGGCATTGGAGATGGACGTAAACGGAACTGAAACCGAAGGAGTGCAGCATGTTCATTCATGAGATCCAGATCCGTCCGAAATGCAGTAGTGCGTATTCATCGGAGGCTGAGCCGGTACCGTTTGACTCCGTACAGCCAGACTCCGTACAGCCAGACTCCGTACTGCCAGACTCCGTACCGTCTGCGGCCAGGATCTCTGCGTCTGTACGCTCAGCATTATTTTGCAGTTCCCCGGTTTGTGGAGCCTCGCACCGTGCTGCTTTGCTTCAGGAGCAGCTTGAAGAACAGTTTGGGATCTGGGTGTCTTTGGCAGAACGGAACGGACAGATCCTGGAAAATGTTTCGATGCTCTACTGGCGCGGAGAGGAACTGCTCCTGACGGCTGGAACTCTTGAGAAAGATTCGCTCGATCTTCGGTACGAGACCGAGCTTTTGCGGACTGAGCGGGAGAAGCTGGAGTCGTTGGCTGCGGCATCTTTGGAGATTTCCTGTGTTGGCTGGAATTCGGCTGTGCAGGGTGTCTGCGATTGTGCCGAATGTGCAGGATTCATCCTCTGGACGCATTCCGTTGACGCAGGATCGCCGATCATGTGTATTTCCTGCGGTCAAAATGTTCCGCTCTATCGTCTTCCGGAAACCGTACGCTATCCGCTTTGGAACTGGGCGTCTGCGTATCGGAAATGCGACTGGCTGAACATGGATTGCGGTTTCGGCGAGTGCTGGGCCTCACGCCAGATGCGGGAAGCCGCTTCTGGGCTGATGCGCGAGGGGAGAGCTTTGGCCTCGATGCTGGAGTCTGCCTGCGGAATTCCCGTCTGGGTCTACCTGTACAATGACCGCTCTGTTCGGAGATTTCGCGCACGCTGTCCCGTCTGCGGGAAGGAGCTGCGCAGGTCGGAAGATTCTCCGCTGTTTGGCGGGATTTTGACTGCGGAATGTGTTCCGATAGAATTTCATTGTCCGGAATGCCGACTGGGAACGAATGCTCCGTTTTGAGCTTTCTGAGTACTTTCAGCGGTCTTTGCGGCGTGGGAAACTTGCGTTGCTGAAAAAGTCGGTCCCATTTTGATTTTGGAGTTTGCTGCATGAATTTGAAACTCGTTGCCCATCACCTGGGACTGATCATGATCCTGCTGTCCGGCACGATGCTGCTGAGTCTTGTGTGGGCACTGCCGTGTGCTGGCGGTGTCTGGGAGCAGGAAAAGGACGGCGTTTTTGCTGTTTTAGGCTCTGCCTGTCTTACGAGTGCGCTTGGCTTCTCTCTTTACCGGATCGGGAAACGTGCCCGTAAAATGAAGATCTTCCGCCGTGAGGCCATCGCGATCGTCGGTATTGGGTGGCTCCTGGCGTCTTTCTGTGGTGCGTTTCCGTATCTGCTCAGCGGGATCCCGCGGACGGTCCTTTCGGATGGTTTCTGGGTGCCGCTGACGTTCATAGATGCTTTCTACGAGTCCGTTTCCGGATTCACGACGACCGGCGGTTCCATTCTTGGAGTACTGGACGATCCGCAGGTCATGCCC
>CAZRGJ010000038.1:0-13053 GCA_964599445.1 uncultured Planctomycetaceae bacterium
ATTGGAATTTTTGTATCATCGCGTTGGGAAATTCGGTGTTTTTCGAGGTTGCCAAGAATTTTTCGAACTCTGGCAGGCAAACAAAATATAGGAGGAAACTCAATGGCTGATAATACTTCATCTTCCCTGCACACGCAGGGGTGTTTCTCAAAGCATAACCTCTCTCACGCCACACGACGAATCTTTCCTGCACACGCGGGGGGGACTTGCAGCTAATAGTTAATGGCTAACAGGGGAAGGGAGCAAGAAGAGCTCTTCCCTGTTTGTGCGGGGGCGGGGGGATGTTTTGTGGAAATGAACGGAATTCTGCGTTTTTTTCAGAAATCCATGCGGCGGGGCCTTGCGTGTCGGAGGGGCCTGCGGTAAAATATCAGCAGAAGCAGCTCGGAATGTACGGCTGCGGAACTATTTTTTCTTCAGGAGAGGATCATGTTTTCCGATCGCCCCATGTTCAAGAATGCCGGCATTTGCCGTTTTTTGTCGATTTTTTGTCTCTTTTTCGGCTTTTTCGGGACCGTTTTTGCGGAACCGGCAGGAAACGGGATCGTTTTCGACGGCAACACGGCTTTTCAGGTCCAGACGAATGCCGTTCCCATTACCCCGGATTCTTTTTCGGTTTCTGTCTGGGTCCGGATGAATGAAGCGAAGGATTCCCAGATATTCCTGACCTCCGGAACTCCGGCACAGGACTGGACGCTTTATGCGTACAAAGGCCGGATCCGTTTTCTTGTTCAGACCAACGAAATGAGCAGCTACGGCCACGCGAACATTCCGATCCCGGAGATGGGAAAGTGGTTTCATCTTGTCGGGACCTGCGATGGGAAGAATGTTCGGCTTTATCTCAACGGCAGCGAAGCCGCAGTCTGGAAAACAGACGTTTGCCGTACCAGATTCACGGCCCGGCATCTGAAGATCGGAGCCTGCGAGGACCCCATGCGGAATCTCAACGGATCCCTGGAAGACATTCGCCTCTACTCCCGCGCCTTAAGCGCCTCCGAAGCGGCCGAACTGTCCCAAGGACCGTTTTTGGAAATGAACGGCAGTCCCCAAACCGCGGAACCGGCCGTCTGGTGGAGTTCCGCACGCATGAAGGATGGAAAGCCCGTCAGCATGGTGTCCCCGGAAATATCGCTTCAGGAAGCCGTTTATGGAGACGGTCTGCTCCTCAATGCGAAAGACAGCGGGTTCCGGAGCATCTGGTATTTTAATCAGGCAAGCGGTGATGCGTACGGCTACAAATACTCGGGCGGTCTGGGGACCTATCCCGCGAATCACTATCCATTCAGCGTATACCGGCCGGAGGTGAACAAAACGTTTTTCTGCTACGGCGGCACGGACCTGACGGGAAAAACGCTCCTTCATGAAGTTTCATTTTTTGACCATTCGACCGGAAAACTCGCACGCCCCACGATCATTCTGGATAAACAGACGAACGACGCACACGACAATCCGGTCATGGCGATCGACGATGCCGGGTACATCTGGATCTTCTCCACCAGCCACGGCACTTCCCGTCCGTCTTACGTCACGCGCAGTGTCCGTCCGTACGATATTTCAGAGTTTGAGCTGATGCGAGTCCTCAAAATGGAGAATGGAAAGGAAGTCCCCATGACCAACTTCTCCTACGTGCAGGTCTTCAGCGTCCGGGGGGAAGGAATGTTCGTCTTCTTCACGACGTACGACCGGTCGGTCCTCAACGACCCGAAGTCCCGTGCGGACCGGATCGTCAGTTTCATGAAAAGCAAAGACGGCGTCCATTGGAACGAATGGAAACCGATCGCGGCCATGGAGCACGGACACTATCAGAACGCGGCGGTCTGGAAAAAAGACGGAGTCTTTAAACTCGGCACGACGTTCAACTATCATCCGCACGATCCGGCAGAAGGGCGCGTCGGTCTGAACTGGCGGACGAATCTCTACTATGCGGAAACCTCAGACGGCGGCGAGACCTGGCAGACGGTCGACGGAAAACCGCTCGAAACTCCGATGCTCGATAAAAATTGCCCTGCCCTGATCCACGACTATGAAGCACAAAAGAAGAACGTCTACATCATGGATCTGGTTTACGATGCGAACGGATACCCGATCCTTTTCTACATCACGAGCCGCGGCTGGCGAAGCGGACCGGAAGCAGGCCCGCGGGAATGGTTTACGTGCGCATGGAACGGCAAAGAATGGGAGATCCGTAAAATTACGGAATCGGACAACAATTACGATTTTGGTTCTCTTTACGTCGAAAAAGACGGGACCTGGCACGCCATCGCCACGGACGGATACGGTCCGCAGAAGTTCAATACGGGCGGGGAAGTGTCTCTCTGGGTCTCTTCCAACCGCGGAGCGAGCTGGAAAAAAGTCCGTCAAATGACGCAGAACAGTCCCCGAAACCACTGCTATCCGCGCCGTCCGATCGACCGGCACGAAGATTTCTTCGCATTTTGGGCGGATGGCCATGGACGAAAACCTTCCGAAGCGGATCTTTACTTCTCAAACATTCACGGCGATGTTTTCAAACTTCCGCGGCAGTTCCCCGACGGTGAAGAGACCGCCTCTCCCATTCCGATCCCATGACCGGCAGACTGAGAAAGTCCCCGACTCGCAGTTTACCGGATGGATCCCAAAAGAAAGAACCCGTTTTCAGGAATTTCATGATGCGCATTTTCATTTTTTGCATTTTCCTGCTTCCGTTCCTGAGCTCCTGTTCCCGGTTGGAAGAAACCCGCAGCCAGGTCCAGGAATACCGGACGAGTCGACCGAATGTCGGGGTGCTGGATGAAAAAAATGGTCCGTACGCTCTTCAGGATCAGCTCGAAATCGGGATCCTGTCGCTCGACACGGATTCTGTTCGTGCGGCACTCGAAGGGGGAGCGAACGCCAACGGCGAGATCGGCGAAGGGGTCACGCCGATTTTTTGGCGGTCGAAGCCTCGCGGTTTTTGCCGGAAAAGCATTCGGAAACCGATCCGGAAACCGACTCGAAAACCATGGAGAAGAAACTCCGCAAGCTCGTTCGGCTGCTGGCGGAATATGGTGCGGAACTCCAGCATCGGGAAGAAACCTTCGGCGAAACTCCGATTTTTGGGGCCGTAAAATGGGGAGACGCACGCATGACGGCGATCCTGCTTGAAAACGGAGCGAAAGCAGAAGCTCCGTCCGCAGAAATGCAGACATCCGGCAGCATGACCCCATTGAGAAAAGCCGTCCAGATGAAACATGGTGCGCTACTGGATGTTCTGCTTCAGGATCCTGCCGTTCAAAAGCAGATCTCGGAGGAAATGCCGGAACTCCTCTTCACCGCCGCCGAAAAATGCCGGCCGGAAACGCTTCAGCTCCTTCTGGAAAATGGGGCGGAACTGCATGAAGAAGATCTCGCAGGTCACCCGCCGATCCTGTACGCCGTGGAGGCCGGAAATCTCGAAAATGCACGATTTTTGAGAAAAATAGGCGCGGAACTTTCGGATGATCTCCCATTTCTCCATGCTGCCGCACGGCACGGAGATCTCCCAATGCTGGAGTTTCTCCTTCAGGAAGGAATGGACGTCAACGCGCTGGACTCAGAGGGAAATTCCGCGCTCGGACTTGCGGAAGAGAAGTGGGGAAAAGAATCGTCCCTGTGCGTGTGTCTGCGCGAATTCGGCGGAAAGCCGCTCCGGGGTCCCCATCCGCACAAAGACGGCCATGGCGCAGAAATTTTGGATCCCGAAATTCAGGTCCAGGAAAACTTTCTCTCAACGGAAGAAGAATTCGGCACTCTGAAGGGAAAGACCGACTGGAACGAACGTCTGCGGGACGGGATCGAGAACTTCGACATTCACGCGGTCCGTCAGGCTCTGCGATGGGGAGCCGATCCGAATAAACGGGAAGCGCTGACGGATCTCAGCGTACTGATGCACCTCATCGGCAATACGGCAGACCAGCTGAGTCTCTATCCATCTTCTCCGGAAACCGAAGCAGACCGAAACGAAACCGTCTCCCAAACCGAAAAGATCCTGGATCTCCTCATTCAAGCCGGGGCGGATCCCAATGCTCGGGATGCTTCCGGAAATACTCTTCTTCATCTGGCGGCAGGATCGGGAGATCTTCAGCTTACGCAGCGGGTCTTTCGCCATTTTTCGGACGTCCATGCCGTGAATCAGAACGGAGAAACGCCGCTCTGGAATGCCGTCCGCTCGGAAAACACGGAATGCGTGCGCTTCCTGCTTGCACACGGAGCAGATGCCCGTACTCGAAATGACCGGGGAGAGACGTTTTTTTTCGCTGCGCCGTATGCGGAAGATCGGGAACTCTGGGAGCTCCTCGTCCATGCAGGAATGGACCTCAACGCGCCGGCACACTCGGAGATCTCCGTTGACGAAAAGGGAACGCAGGCCCGCTCTCTCTTCACGATGGGCGGATACTTCGGCGGCGGTCTCCGTCCGGAGGAACTTCACGTTGACCGGCCGTTTCTTTTCCTGATCCACGACCAGAAGACGGGGCAGATCCTGTTCATGGGCCGAGTGACGGATCCGAAGGAAATTTGAAAAAATTTCTTTCAGCGGCTTGACAAAAAACGGGAAATCGTCCATAATGCGGGGAATTTAATAACCTGGATCTACTCAAACGCCCCCAAACCAACCTTAAATTTCAAAAAACTGGAGAACGTTCCATGAAAAAATCCCATTTCTCTTTTCTGGCGGTCTTGACGGCACTGGGGATCGCATTTGGCGGAAATGCGCTCTGTGCTCAAACTGCGCAGGACGCCATAGCGGAGGATCAGTCCGAGATGTTCCCGTTCGTCATTTCGTATGAAGCCCCGAACAATGTCTCCTCCATGGCTCACGTTCTGGCGGCCCCCGCCGGAAAAGACGGATTCATCCGCGCGGACGAAAACGGAAACTTCGTCAATGATGCCGGGATCATCCGTTTCAACGCCACGAACCTCACCGGCCCCGCGAACTTCCCGTCTCATGAAAACGCCGAGAAAATGGCGAAACGCCTCGCCAGACTGGGGATCAACTGCGTCCGGCTGCACTTCATGGACACATGGTACACCAACTTCATGACGAAACCGACGCAGGGCATTCTCGCGGACGATTCCGTGACCCAGCGCGATCTCGATCCCAGACAGCTCGAAAAACTCGACTTCATGATCGACCAGTTCCGCAAAAACGGCATCTACGTCAACCTCAATCTTCACGTTGGACACACCCTCGATCCGCGCGACGGTTTCCCGGTTTCCTCGTGGGCGAACAAAGGTTTCGGGCAGTTCGTCCCAGGAATGATCGAGCTTCAGAAAGAGTACGCGCGCGACCTCCTCACCCACGTCAATCCGTACACGGGGAACGCATACGTCAACGAACCGGCCATCGCGATGATCGAGATCCCGAACGAGGACTCTTTTCAGAAAGGCTGGTTCTCCGGAGCGTACGCTTCCGCCGACCCGGTCTACCGTGAAGAATTGAATCGCCAGTGGAACGCCTGACTGAAAAAGAAGTACCCCTCCGCCGCGGACCTTCGGAAAGCATGGAACTGTGCCGCAAAAGAAGAGCCTCTCCGTGACGAACAGGTGACCGGCGGTACGTTTGAGGATGATTCTGCTCTGAAAGGCAAAACACTCTACTCCTATCGCGGACCGGGCAAATGCCAGGCAAAAATCGAAAACGGCATCCTGAAATTTTCCGTCACGAAACCGGGAGATGATTTCTCGCCGAAACTCTACCAGAAGATCTCTCTGGAAAAGGGGCAGCTCTACACTTTCCGGCTGAAGATCCGCAAAACGTCAGGAAACGATCCGTGGACGCTGAGTTTTGCCGCCGTCGATCTCAAAAACGGGTTTCAGACACTTGGACTGGTGGAACAGATCCGCGTCGGCAAAGAATGGGAAACGATCACCCGTACCTTTACCGCGGCCCAAACGGTGGAAAACGCGCTCTTCCAGCTTACCCGCTTCAAACCCGGCGAGTATGAGCTGGACGATTTCTCCATTCAGAAAGGCGGTTCCATCGCAGACCCGACCGAAAACTATCCGGCAGAACCGATGCCGACCTTCACGCCCGGAATGGACGTCCCAGCCAACGCACTGAATGATTTCGGCCAATTCCTCGAAGACACCGAATGCGCCTACTGGGACACGATGTACCAGTACATCAAAAAAGATCTCGGAGCCAGATCCCTCGTTTACGGTACTCAAGTCAGATACTCCGCGGAGCACGTTCAGGCAAGAATGGACCTGATCGATACGCACGCCTACTGGCAGCATCCCTCCGGCGGCTGGAAATCTCTCTACGCCAATGAACCATGGAAGGCCGGAAATGCGGCGATGGTCAACTCACTGCGAAACATTCTCGGTCTCGCTTCGCACCGCGTGACCGGGTACCCGTTCACCGTCAGCGAGTACAATCATCCGTACCCGAACCAGTACGGCGCAGAAGGCCAGCCGATGCTCGCGATTTTCGGACGGCTTCAGAACTGGTCCGGCATCTTCCAGTACACGTACAATCACTACGTCGATTCATGGGAACCGCAGGCTAATGCATGGTGCTTCTTTGACCTGATCGCCCGAACGGACGCACTCGCCCACTTCCCGGCGTGCTGCGGCGCTTTCGTACGCGGAGACATTGCGCAGGCCAAAAAATCGATCGACGTCCAGGCGGATCTTGAGGCCTACCGAACGGAGCGAATGGCCAAAAACCGGATCCTGATCGGAACCGGACCGCTGGATCTGCAGTACGCGGCGCTTCACCAGATCACCCTGAACGTCAAAGGGGGCGGACTCACCAATGAGCAGCTTCCGGCCGCACTGAACGACCCAAAAGTCCTCGTCAGCGACACGGGAGAGATCATCTGGAACAGAGAGATCCCCGGAAAAGCATTCCTGACCGCGAACAGTAAAAATACGAAATTCTTCACCGGATTTCCGGAAGGCCGGACCGTTGACTGGGGAATTTTAAAATTGGAGATCGGACCGACGCGCCTTGGCTGGGCTACGGTTTCTCTGACGTCGCGTTTTGGAAACGGTCTTGACGGCAAAAATGGAAAAGTTTCCGCACTGCTCGCGGCCACGGGAAACTGCGGAAATGCCGGAAGGACCATGAAAGACATGATGCCCGGAACCATCACGCTGCCCGATCGGGGACACGCACCGGTCATGGCGGAAGGGATCCCGGCAAAACTCACGCTTCAGGTACCCGCGGAAAAGGTGAAAGTCTTTGCCCTTGACCCGAATGGAGACCGAAAAGCCGAAGTCCCCGTCCAAAACACCCCAAACGGCTGCGTGTTTGAGATCGGTCCGCAATTCAGGACCGTCTGGTATGAGCTGGAAGTAAACGAGTAGAGATCGGAAACATCCAACCGTTTCCATTTCCAGAAACTTTCTGAAAACGTCCCCGTTTCGCCGCCCGGCCAGGTCCCGAAACGGGGGATCTGTTTTTCAGATCCGTTCCTCGATCTGTCCCGTGCTCCCTCAAACAGCCCGGATCCTGTTCATGGGCCGAGTGATGGAACCGAAAGAAATTTGAAAAAAATTTTCCCCTCCACTTGACAAAAAATGGAAAATCGTTCATAATGTAGAAAGTTTAACTAACCCAACCAACCAAAAATTTCAAAATGGAGAAAGATCAATGAAAAAAATTTGGTTCGCTCTGTGCGCTCTCGTTCTCTCGGCTTCCAGCTGCTTCGCGGCGGATTGCTGCTGCCAGCCCCTGTTCGGCAAGAATCTGGAAAAAGCGGACTACGATGCCAGCATCTGGTCCATCAATGAAAACGGCGAGCTGTGCGCTGCCCGCGATGCCGCCATCTGGACGAAGGAAAAGATCGGCGACTGCAAGGTCTCGTTTGAATACAAACTGTCCGAACGCGCCAACGCCGGTTTCCTGATCAAGTGCTCGGACAAAGGGAACTGGATCCCGAACACGGTCGAGATCCAGCTTCTGGACGATGCCGGAACGGAACCGAACTACCATGGAAACGGCGCATTCTACGGCTACCAGGCCCCGAAAAAAGTCGTGACGAAACCGGCGGGTGAATGGAACAAAATGGAAGTCATCTGCAAAGGTTCCACCATCAAGATCTGGCTCAACGGCGAACTGATCAACGAAATGGACATGAGCCAGTGGACCGACAAAAAAGTCAGCCCGAACGGCACGGCGATCGAAGGCAAATTCCAGGGTAAAGCTCTGGCGGACGCGGACACCGTCGGCTACATTGGATTCCAGGGTCTCCACGGCAAATCCACGATCCACTACCGCAATATCCGCATCTGCAAATAAAACGCAGAACGGAACAGACCGTTTTCTTCACTGAAAAACGAAACCCCAGGCGTTCAGGTCTTCTGTCGTTTGGGGTTTTTTCGTTAAGGAAAAATTTTCCGGATCCGGAGCACTCTTTTTGGGGATTTCCTGCATGAAAACGTTCCGGGGTATCTTGACTTTTGTGCGGTCTTGAATTATATTGAAAGCAGAATATTTCGTGAGTAAAACGGCAGAAAATCACGAACAGGACACCTTTGGGAACCCCCCTTTTGGAAAACAGAACTTTCATGGACAGGAAACCGCGAGCACCCCGAAACCGAACGCTGACGCTTTCTTCGGAAGAATACGAAAACTGCAGAAAGCGTCTGCTTCCGCCCCCGGAAACTCCTTTTTCCCTCAGCGGGATCGAAGACCGCGTTCTTCACGGAGATCTTTTCGATCTCATCGGAAAACTTCCTTCGGAATTCGTGGATCTTCTGATCATCGATCCGCCGTACAATCTGGACAAAAATTTTCATGGTTTCCAGTTCTCCAGAAGTTCCGGAAATGCCTACGCCGAATATCTCGAAAGCTGGTTCCCCAAACTTCTCCGGCTTCTGAAACCCCACGCCTCGGTCTATCTGTGCGGCGATTGGAAATGCACGGCCGACCTTTTTTCTGTGATGGAAAAGTACCTGAAAGTCCGGAACCGGATCACCTGGCAGAGGGAAAAAGGACGCGGCGCACAGAAAAACTGGAAGAACTGCTGCGAGGACATCTGGTTCGGCACGGTCTCGGAAAATTTCCATTTCGACGTGGATGCCGTAAAAATGAAACGAAAGGTCATCGCGCCCTACCGGCAGAACGGGAAGCCGAAAGACTGGGAGGAAAGCGAGACGGGAAACTACCGCGTCACGTATCCTTCCAATTTCTGGGACGACATCTCGATCCCCTACTGGTCCATGCCGGAAAACACGGACCATCCGACTCAGAAACCGGAAAAACTCATCGCCAAACTGATCCTCGCAAGCTCCCGGCCGGGCGACATGGTCTTCGATCCATTCCTCGGAAGCGGAACGACCGCGGTCACGGCAAAAAAACTGGGACGCCGATTCTGCGGGATCGAACAGAACGAAAAGTACTGCTGCTGGACCATTGCCCGACTCGACCGGGCAGAGAAAGACACGAAGATCCAGGGGTACGAGGACGGCGTTTTCTGGGAAAGAAACTCCTACGGCGCCCAGCGTTCCCGTCAAAAAAGGTCCCCCGAAAAGTAACGTTTCGCACCATCCTGCCGAAAGGATCCAGGGACCGGCTTGCCAAAATCCGGAAATCTGGTATACTGGACCTCTGAAAAATATTTCAGACTTGATTTCAGGAGTTTTTCATGGCACAGCTCATTCTTCGGGATTTAAATTACGCACTCGGGTATCCGCCGCTGGTGGATCACGCAAACATGACGGTCGAACCTGGTGAAAAAATCGCGCTCATCGGCCGAAATGGAGCCGGAAAATCCACGCTCCTTAAACTCCTGAACCAGGAACTCCTTCCCGATTCCGGAGAGATCATCCGTGCCCAGGGACTCCAGACGATGCTCCTGACGCAGCAGGTACCGGTCGATCTGAAAGGGCGGGTGCTGGACATCATTACGTCGGGACTTCAGAAAGACGGGGAACTTCTCTCCCGTTTCCATGAAGTCACCGCCGGGATCGCACGCGCTTACGAGACGGAGGAGTACGCAAAAGCGGAATCCCTCCAAAAGGAACTGGATCGGCTTCAGCATGAGCTGGAGGTCTCGGGAGCCTGGGAGATCCAGCGCAAAGTGGAGAGTGTCCTTCAAAAGATCGGGATCGACGGTGAGGCGGAGATCTCTACCCTTTCCGCAGGCAAGAAACGCCGTGTGTTGTTTGCCCGGGCGGTCGTTGCGGAACCGGACGTTCTGCTTCTGGACGAACCGACGAACCACCTGGACCTGAATTCCATCCTCTGGCTCGAAGATTTCCTGAAAAAATACAAAAAAACGGTCCTCTTCGTGACGCACGACCGAATGTTTCTGCGCGGCATCGCGACCTCCATCTGGGAACTGGACCGCGGACACCTCTACCGGTACGACTGCGCATACGATACGTATCTGGAACGCCGCGAACAGCGTCTCCACGCGGAAGAAAAAGAACTGGAGCATTTCCAGAAAAAACTCGCACAGGAAGAGGTCTGGATCCGCACCGGCATCATGGCCCGGCGGACCCGCAATGAAGGACGAGTCCGTGCGCTGAAACAGATGCGCCGCGATGCCGCTTTGATCCGGAAAGACCCGGGAACCGCAAAACTTCAGATCCAGGAAGGGGTCACGTCCGGCCGGCTCGTCGTCCAGACGAAGGGGCTGAATTTCTCTTTCCGCAGCGAAAACGGAGAATTCCCGATCGTGCAGGATCTCAGTTTCCAGATCATGCGCGGAGACCGGATCGGCATTCTCGGCCCGAACGGCGTCGGGAAGACGACGCTGCTTCGGCTCATTCTTGGCGAAATGGCTCCGGATTCCGGCTCGATCCGGCACGGGACACAGCTTCAGGTCTCCTATTTCGACCAGCTCCATGCCGCGCTGAATGAAGAAGCGTCCGTCATCGACAACGTGAACGACGGTTCGACGCACGTCATGATCAACGGCACGAAACAGCACGTCCTGGGCTACCTGCGCGATTTCCTCTTTTCGGAAGAACGCGCGAAAATGCTGGTCAAATTCCTTTCCGGAGGAGAGAAAAACCGCCTTCTGCTCGCCAAACTGTTCACGAAACCGTCGAATATCCTCGTGATGGACGAACCGACGAACGACCTCGATATGGAAACGCTTGAGCTTCTGGAAGAAAAGCTCTCCCAGTATCCCGGCACCCTGCTTCTGGTGAGCCATGACCGCGAATTCATCAACAATGTGGTGACCTCCACGCTCGTTTTTGAAGGAAACGGCATCGTGAAGGAATACGTCGGCGGATACGATGACTGGTATTTCCAGAGTCGGCAGGAAGAGCAGGCGGAAGCGGAACGGCAGGCAAAAGCGCAGCAGAAAAAAGCCGCAAAGACTGAAAATGCCAGGTCGCAGACGAACGCAGCCTCATCCGCCAAACCCGCGCCGGCCGGCAAGCACCTGACGTACAAAGAAAAGCTCGAGCTGGAAAAACTGCCCGGTGAGATCGAGAAAATGGAACTTCAGCTTGAAGAGCTGAACGAACGGCTTGCAGACCCCGGATTTTACCAGCGGGATGAAAAAGAGTTCATCCGAACGACTCAGGAAGCTGAAAAAGTCCAGCTCGCTCTTGAGAAACTCTACGAACGCTGGGACGAGCTGGAAGGCTGACGCACAGAGGCTCTGCCGACAGAAAGACCGTTTCATGCCGTGCTCCTCACCCGGAATGCATCCCGAACAGAGATCCGATCCCGGACGGGGAGCCATAGCCGGCAGATGCTTCCATACCTCTGATCCGGAAAGATCAGACTCTCGATTCCGCATACTGATTCACGATCTCATTGGCGATGGCCTGCGGATTGGTCGTGTGCACACGAAACAGAGGTTTTCCGGCTTCATCCGCACGAACATTCAGTTCCTGCGAATGCATATGGCTGGAGAGCTGAATAAGGACCAGGAAGGCGCAAACCTCGGGATTTTTCAATGCGGCATTAAATTCATTCAGACTGGTGCTGTGCGACGTCTCCTTCCAAAGGATCTCGCAGTCAAAAACTTTTTCAAAAATCGTTTTCTGTCTGGGGACACCGCCGATGACCACGAGTTTTTTCCCGGAAAAAAGCCTCCTGACCGTTTGAATATTGGGGTCCTGAAAATATCGGCATTCACTCTCATCCAGCTTTCCCGACTCAAATTCTTTCTCCACCTCACGGCATTCGATCTCGCTGCGGATCCGGTAAAAGTTTTCGTAAAAGTCCGCATCTTCAGGAATGAACTCCAGGACCGGCTGGAAAAGTTCACAGAAAAAATCATCTTCGGGCTGCATTCCGAAATAGTTGACCAACAACTGGACGTCATCCGCGATCTTCACGAAAAGCTTGGGATCCGTTTTCGACTGAGAGCGCAGCCTCTGCACATTTTTCCGAAGATTGCTCCTGATCTCCTGCGCCTTATTTTTTCGGTACCAGCTCTCGAGGATCCCATTGATCCTCTTCTCGCATTCTTCAATTTCCGAATACGGTTTCGGAAGCTGCTGCTTCGACATAAAAGTCCCCCAAAGCGGCTCGACGGCATTTTTCACTTCATGATTGATGAATTTCCTGCATTTTGCCGTAATTTCATCCCCCGTCTTTCCAATCAAATTCGAATACAGCTGAAGAATCCGAAACAGCACCTCGGTACAGTCCACGATCGATTCTTTAATGGAACCGGAAAGCGAACTCTCCGAAAGGACATTCCCCAACCAGTCGAATGCGTTCTTCAAGATCTTGTAGATCCGGCACAGCCGATCGATCTTTGGAAATTCATTCTGATTGCGAATGCTTGAGATCTTCGCGGTGGATCTGCTCTGAGCCGGAGTCTCAAGATATTTTTTTTGCGCTGCACATTCCTGGATCGCCGCTTCCAATTCTGCGACGAGATTTGCTGCACGACGGCGTACTGCCGGATCCACAGGTGCCGCTTTCCGTTTCTGAATTTTTTTGCATTCACTTTTTCCGGAAGAGTGGGAGCCACGATAGTTCGCAAACAGGGTCTGCTGCCAACCTTCAGGGAGCGACTGGTTCGCTTCCGGAGTTTCGGCCGGAGTTTCGTCCGGAGTTTCTGCCGGAGTTTCGTCCAGAGTTTCGTCCAGAGTTTCGTCCAGAGTTTCGTCCAGAGTTTCGTCCAGAGTTTC
>CAZRGJ010000038.1:13153-13237 GCA_964599445.1 uncultured Planctomycetaceae bacterium
GGCCGGAGTTTCGTCCGGAGTTTCGTCCAGAGTTTCGGCCGGAGTTTCGTCCGGAGTTTCGTCCGGAGTTTCGTCCGGAGTTTC